>JAQGNM010000379.1 GCA_028291845.1 Massilia sp.
CAAGAAGTCTATACCAACGTTTTGATCGAAGAGTAAAGCAATAAAAGCGCCTGACGCGCAGTAGGCGGCGGCAGGCGCTCTGACCAAAGCAATATAAGCGCCTGACGCCGCAGTAGCGAGCGGAAGGGAGTTGCGGTTGAGGAGCGGAGGTGTGCGAATGCACATTGAGCACCGCAAACCGCAAATCCCGACGCGCAGTAGGCGGCGTCAGGCGCTCTGACCAAGAAAGCGGAAGATGAAGATATTGGTAGTAGGCTCCGGCGGCCGCGAACACGCCCTGGCCTGGAAACTGGCCCAATCGGAACGCATCCAGATGGTCTACGTCGCGCCCGGCAACGGCGGCACGGCGCGCGACAACCGGCTGGTCAATGTCGCCATCACCGATCCGGCCGCGCTGGCTGATTTCGCCCAGAGCGAACACATCGGCCTGACCGTGGTCGGCCCTGAGGTGCCGCTGGCGGCCGGCATCGTCAACCTGTTCCGCGGACGCGGCCTGAAAATCTTCGGCCCGACCAAGGAAGCGGCGCAGCTGGAGTCCTCGAAGGATTTCGCCAAATCCTTCATGCAGCGCCACGGCATCCCCACCGCCGCTTACCAAACTTTTACCGACGTCGCCCAGGCGCACGCCTACATCGACCAGCAGGGCGCGCCGATCGTCATCAAGGCCGATGGCCTGGCAGCCGGCAAGGGTGTCGTCGTCGCGATGACGCTGGAAGAAGCGCACGCCGCCGCCGACGACATGTTGCGCGATAACGCTCATGGTTCGGCCGGCGCGCGCATCGTCGTGGAAGAATTCCTGACCGGCGAAGAAGCCAGTTTCATCGTCATGTGCGACGGTAAAAACGTGCTGCCGCTGGCCACCAGCCAGGATCACAAGCGCCTGAAAGATCACGACGAAGGGCCGAACACGGGAGGCATGGGCGCATACTCGCCGGCGCCGATCGTCACCCCGGCCATGCACGCGCGCGTGATGCGCGAAGTGATCAACCCGACCATCAACGGCATGACCCGCGACGGCATTCCATTTACCGGCTTCCTGTACGCCGGCCTGATGATCGACGCCGCCGGCAACCCGAAAACGCTGGAATTCAACTGCCGCATGGGCGACCCGGAAACCCAGCCGATCATGGCGCGCCTGAAGTCGGACCTGGTGACGGTGATGGAGCACGCCGTCAACGGCACCCTCGATGCCGTCGAGCTGGAATGGGACCGCCGCACCGCCGTCGGCGTCGTCATGGCAGCCGCCGGCTACCCGGACAGCCCGCGCAAGGACGACGTCATCACCGGCATCCCGGCGGAGACGCCCGAATGCGTGACTTTTCATGCCGGTACCATCGCTGTCGGCAATACCTTGCACACCAACGGCGGCCGCGTGCTGTGCGTGGTGGGACTGGGCGACAGCGTCAAGATGGCGCAGAAGCAGGCGTATGAAAACGTCGACAAGATTCATTTCAATGGGGCGCAGTTCAGGCGCGATATTGGCTGGAGAGGCTTGAAGCATTAAGTTGGCGCAGTTAGCACGGGGACTGGCACGCGCGCGGCGGCGTGTGCACTTACAACCGCCTCAATTTCGCGGTGCGCAATCGGCGACGTATGCAAGCTCACACGCCGGCACGCGCGTGCCAGTCCCCGGCTAGGTACCCGCTGCTACGCGCTTTTCAGGACCGCCATCGCCTTGCTGTACAATGCGTCCTCCGTTTTTGCCTTTTCCCCATCCTCCCATGCCCGCCCCCAATCCTGACGCCGTCAAGACCTGGCTGCTCGACCTCCAATCGCGCATCGTCGCCGCCCTCGAAGGCGTCGACGGGATGCCGTTCGCGCGCGACAGCTGGCAGCGCGAGGAAGGCGGCGGCGGCCTCTCGCGGCTGATCGAAGAAGGCAATGTGTTCGAGCGGGGCGGCGTCAATTTTTCGCACGTGATGGGCGCCCGCCTGCCGCCGTCGGCGCTGCATGCGCGGCCCGAACTGGCCGGCCGCGCCTGGGTGGCGATGGGCGTGTCGCTGGTGCTGCACCCGCGCAATCCGTACGCGCCGACAGTGCACATGAACGTGCGCTTTTTTGAAGCGGTGGCCGAGAATGGCGACGATCCCGTGTGGTGGTTCGGCGGCGGCATGGACCTGACGCCATACTACGGTTTCGCGGACGACGCGCGCCACTTCCACCAGAGCTGCCACGATGCGGTCGCGCCGTTCGGCGGCGCGCTGCACCAGCGCTTCAAAAGCTGGTGCGACGAGTATTTTTATCTGAAACACCGGCAGGAAGCGCGCGGCGTCGGCGGCATCTTTTTTGACGATTTCAACGAGCTGCCCTTCGAGCAGGCGTTCGCCATGACGCAAAGCGTCGGCGACAGTTTTGTCGACGCCTACCTGCCGATCCTGCATCGCCGCATCGATATGCCCTACGGCGAGCGCGAACGCGATTTCCAATGCTACCGGCGCGGCCGCTATGTCGAGTTCAACCTGGTGTGGGACCGCGGCACCCTGTTCGGCCTGCAGTCGGGCGGCCGCACCGAGGCGATCCTGATGTCGATGCCGCCGCTGGTGAAATGGCGCTACGACTGGCGCCCGCAAGCGGGCAGCCCGGAAGCGGCGTTATACAGCGACTTCCTGCCGCCGCGGAACTGGCTGGCGCCGTCGTGACCCTGGGTTCAATGCGCTGCACCGCGCTGCTGGGCGGCAGTTTCGACCCGGTCCATGCGGGCCACGTGGCGCTGGCCGCCCTGTTCGACAGCTTGCTGCATCCCGATGAGCTGCGCATCATCCCGGCCGGGAACCCGTATCAGAAAGCGCCGCTGCAGGTCAGCTCGGAACAACGCATCGCCATGCTCGAACTGGCGTTCGGCGCGGCCGGCCTGAAGATCACCATCGACCGCCAGGAAATCGACCGGCAAGGCCCCAGCTACACCATCGACACCTTGCGCAAGGTGCGCGCCGATGTGGGGCCTGACGTCGCGCTGGTGTTCCTGATGGGCGCCGACCAGTTGATGAAACTCGACACCTGGCGCGACTGGCAGCGCCTGTTCGAATACGCCCACATCGGCGTGGCGGCGCGCCCCGGCTACAGCCTGGCCGCGGCCAGCCTGCCGCCGGCGGTGGCGGCAGAAATAACGGTACGCCAGGGGAGCCTGGATCAGCTTCGTACCACCCCGTCCGGCCGGGTCTATCTGGCCGAGACGCTGGCCGTGGATATCTCCGCCACCCAGATTCGTGCGGCGCTGCGCGGTGAAGGTCAGCCGGGCATCGATGCTTGCTCGCTGATTCCACCGGTAGTGCTAGACTACATTCAACAACATCACCTATATAAGAACTAAATGGATATCAAAAAACTGCAAGCTCTGGTCGTCGACGCGCTCGAGGACGTCAAGGGCCAGGACATCAGCGTGTTCGACACGATGCACCTCACCAGCCTGTTCGACCGCATCGCCGTCGTTTCGGGCACCTCGAACCGCCAGACCAAGGCGCTGGCCGCCTCGGTGCGCGACAAGGTCAAGGAAGCCGGCGGCGACGTCGTCGGCATGGAAGGCGAGGACACCGGTGAATGGGTGCTGGTCGACCTGGGCGACATGATCGTCCACATCATGCAGCCGGCGATTCGCCAGTACTACCGTCTCGAAGAAATCTGGGGCGACAAGCCGGTCAAGCTGGGCGCGGCCAAGCGCAAGACCACCTCCGAAGGCAAGGATGCCGCGCTGCCGAAGGCGCAATCGAAGCACCTGGCCTCGACCCAGCCAGCGCCGGAGATCAAGCCGATCAAGGAAGCCAAGTCGACCAACCCGGCCGCAAAAGTGGCTGCAAAGCCGGCTGCAAAAAAAGCCGCGCCGAAAAAGGACGCCGCCTTGCAGGGCCCGGTCGAGAAAAAACCGTCGGTGAAGAAGGCGGTCGCCTCGAAAGCGGTCGGCAAGACCGTCAAGGTGGCGCCGGCCAAGTCGGAAGTGGCCGCCGTCGAAGCCTTGAAATCCCTGCCGCCGAAACGCGTGCGCGCCAAGGCCGCCCCGGCCGACGCCCTGCCCGAGAAAAAGGTCATCAAGCGCGCGACCAAGAAGGCCGTCGAAGAGTGACGAGCGAATAATCGGCCATGCAGCTGTTGATCGTCGCGGTCGGCCACAAGATGCCGGCCTGGATCGAAACCGGTTTTACCGAGTACACCAAGCGCATGCCGCCCGAGCTGCGCATCGTGCTCAAGGAGATCAAGCCGGTGGAACGGTCGGGCAGCAAGACTGCCGCCACCGCGATGGCGCTCGAGCGTGAACGGATCGAAGCGGTGCTGCCCAAAAACGTGCGCATCATCGCCCTCGATGAACGCGGCAAGGATTTGACCAGCGTCGGCCTGTCGCAGCAGTTGCAGGCCTGGCAGCAGGGTGGCGGCGACACCGCGCTGCTGATCGGCGGCGCCGACGGTCTCGATCCCGGCTTGAAGGCCAAGGCCGAAGGGCTGATCCGCATCTCCAGCATGACGCTCCCGCACGGCATCGTGCGTGTTATGCTCGCGGAGCAGTTGTACAGGGCCTGGTCGATCACCCAGAACCACCCTTACCACCGCGTTTGATCAACCCCGCCACGCCGCCAGATGAAACTGTTCGACAATAAAATTTACCTGGCCTCGAAGAGTCCGCGCCGCCGTGAACTGCTGCGCCAGGTCGGCATCGACTTCGAACTGCTGATGCTGCGTAACGACAGCGCGCGCGGCGTCGACGTCAGCGAACTCGAACTGCCCGGCGAATCGCCGGCCGTGTACGTGGCGCGCGTGGCTGGCGAAAAGGCGGCCTTTGCTTTCAATAGCGTGCAGCTGCGCCGCATGCGCCCGCGCCCCGTGCTGGCGGCCGACACCACCGTCACCATCGACGGCGACATCCTCGGCAAACCAGCGGACCCCGACGAAGCGGCGCGCATGCTCGAGCGCCTGTCCGGGCGCACCCACCAGGTATTGACCAGCGTGGCCGTCCATTATGCCAACATGGCCGAGCAGATCACCCAGGTCTCGCAGGTGCGTTTCGCCACCCTGAGCCCGGCGTCCATCAAGGCCTATTGCGCCACCCCCGAACCTTACGACAAAGCGGGCGGCTACGGCATCCAGGGCCTGGCGGCGCTATTCGTCGAGCATATCGAAGGCAGCCACTCCGGCATCATGGGCCTGCCGCTCTACGAGACCGCCAACCTTCTCCGCAAGGCAGGAGTCATCACACAAAAGTAAAAACCTACTTTTGTGTGGGCTGGTCAGTAAGCCAAGGTTAAAACCGGCTTACCGGCCACGGCCAGTCAGGCAAAAATACCCGGCGGAGCCGTGAATTTTAGGGGCGACGCAACCCCGATTCAGATCAGCGTTCGCCTCGGAGGCCGGCGCAGCCGCCGCGCACACGGCTAAGGCGCGCCAACGCGACGCATGAACATTGGCAACGCATGCCGCCGAGGCGACGTCGATCTGAATCGGGTTTACGTTCACTGAAAAAAGCTCGGCTCTGCCGAGCGCTTTTTCGCCCATCTAAACCAAACAACAGTAGGGGTTCACTTTTGTTTGAACGTGTATTATCTTGCAATGAACGAAGACATCCTTATCAACATCACGCCGCAGGAAACCCGGGTTGCCCTGGTGCTGCAAGGCGCCGTGCAGGAACTGCACATCGAACGTACCTTGACGCGCGGCCTGGCCGGTAATGTCTACCTGGGCAAAGTGGTGCGCGTGCTGCCGGGGATGCAATCGGCATTCATCGATATCGGCCTGGAACGGGCCGCTTTTTTGCACGTCGCCGACATCTGGGAGGCGCGCCCGCACGACGGCCAGAACGTCGCCCCGACCGCCATCGAAAAGCTGCTGTTCGATGGCCAGGTGCTGACCGTCCAGGTCATCAAGGACCCGATTGGCACCAAGGGCGCGCGCCTGTCGACGCAAATCTCGATTGCCGGGCGCATGCTGGTGTATCTGCCGCAGGACAACCACATCGGCATCTCGCAGAAAATCGAAAAGGAAGCCGACCGCGACATCCTGAGAAGCCGCCTGCAGTCGCTGCTGCCGCCTGAAGAGAAAGGCGGCTACATCGTGCGCACCATGGCCGAGGAAGCCAGCGACGTCGATCTGAAGGCCGATGTCGACTACCTGCGCAAGACCTGGAGCGCGATTCTGACAGGCGCCCGCACCAAACCGGCCACCAGCCTGCTGTACCAGGATCTGAACCTGGCCCAGCGCGTATTGCGCGATTTCGTCCACGACGCCACCGCCACCATCCAGGTCGACTCGCGCGAAAATTATGTCAACCTGGTCGATTTCGCCAAGGCCTACACGCCGACCGAACTGCCCATATTGCAGCACTACACGGGCGAGCGTCCGCTTTTCGATTTATATGGCTTCGAAGAAGAAATCCTGCGCGCGCTGGGCCGCCGGGTCGATCTGAAGTCGGGCGGCTACCTGATCGTCGACCAGACCGAGGCAATGACCACCATCGACGTCAACACCGGCGGCTTTGTCGGCGGGCGCAATTTCGCCGATACGATTTTCAAGACCAACCTGGAAGCGGCGCACGCCATCGCCCGCCAGCTGCGATTGCGTAACCTGGGCGGCATCATCATCCTCGACTTCATCGACATGGACAACGCCGAGCACAAGAGCGCGGTGCTGGCCGAGCTGAAAAAAACCCTGTCGCGCGACCGCACCAAGGTGTCGGTATCCGGCTTCTCGGCGCTCGGCCTGGTCGAGATGACCAGAAAGCGCACCCGCGAGTCGCTCGCCCATATCCTGTGCGAGCCCTGCCCCGCCTGCGCCGGCAAGGGACAAGTCAAAACCAGCCGCACCATCTGCTACGAAATCCTGCGCGAACTGCTGCGCGAGGCAAAACAGTTCAACCCGCGCGAGTTCCGCATCCTCGCCTCGCAGGAAGTCATCGACCTGTTCCTGGAAGAAGAATCGCAGCACCTGGCCCTGCTTGGCGATTTCATCGGCAAGCGCATTTCGCTGCAGGTGGAAAGCACCTACCACCAGGAACAGTACGACGTTATTTTGATGTAGGCACCATATGTCTTTACAGTTTGAAGTGTTCGACGAAACTGGCACTTTCGTCTACCAGGATCGCAGCTACGATGGCCTGATGAGCGATC
>JAQGNM010000389.1 GCA_028291845.1 Massilia sp.
ACCCTGACGCGATGACGATCACGATTCTGGAAGCCACAGCCACCAGCAGCCCGGCCATCGCGCTCACCGATGCGCTGGCGGCCCGGCTGGCTGCCATGAGGCGCGACGACCGGCGCAGCCCTTTCCACCCTGACGCCATGGTCGCAGGCGCGTGCTTTCTTCTGGCCATGCGCGATGGCGAGGCGGTCGGCTGCGGGGCGCTGCGGCCGCTCGGGCTGGCCGGCCGTGCCGATGTCGGCGAAATCAAGCGCATGTATGCGCAGGTGGCCGGCTGCGGTATCGGCAGCGCCGTGTTGCGTGCTCTCGAGGAGCGCGCCAGGGCTTTTGATTATCGGACGCTGGTGTTGGCCACGCGCGTGGTCAATCAGGCGGCGATGGCGTTTTATAGGCGCCATGGTTACGCGGTATGCGACAACTACGGTCCGTATGTCGGGCGGCAGGAATCCGTGTGCTTTGAAAAGCAGCTTGCCAGCCGTCGATAATGTGAGGTCGGCGCGGCCCGCTCGCTATCAACTGCCCACCAGCGCGGCCAGCGTCTCCGGCGCCAGCGGTTTGACGAAATGCGCCTTGAAACCGGCGGCGGCGCTGCGCTGCTTGTCGATGTCCTGGCCGAAGCCGCTCAGGGCGATGTAGCTGGCGGCGGGGTTGGCGGCGCTGGCGCGCATCTGGTCGGCCAGTTCGTAGCCGCTGGTGCCGGGCAAGCCGATGTCGAGGATGGCAAGGTCGATGCAGGTGTGGCGGAACAGGGCCAGCGCTGATTCTGGCGTGTAGGCAAGCGATACCGTGTGGCCATGAATGCGCAGCATGCGGGCGAGGGTGTCGGCGGCGTCGATGTTGTCGTCGACCACCAGCACGTGGCGGCCGCCCGCGGGCGCGGCCGGGGCCGGCGCGATCGCGATCGGGTAGGTTGCTGCGGGATCGGCTGGCGCTGGCGCGGCGCCCTCCAGCAGCGGCAGGCGCACGGTAAACGCGCTGCCCAGGCCGGGGCCGGCGCTGTGGGCGGAGACGGTTCCGCCGTGCAATTCGGTCAAGTTCTTCACCAGCGCCAAGCCGATGCCGAGGCCTCCCACCGAGCTGTGCAGCTTGCGTTCACCCTGGACGAAGGGTTCGAAAATGCGCGGCAGCAGGTCGGCGGGGATGCCGCTGCCGTTGTCGGACACCGTGATCTGCAGCTGCCCGTCGACGGCCGCCGAGGACAGCGCAATGGCGGCCTCGGCCTGGCTGTAGCGCGATGCATTGCTTAGCAGATTGGAGATGATCTGCGCCAGCCGGGCCGGGTCGCCGTACCAGGCGACCGGGCTGACGTCACGGTGCAGCGTCTGCTTGCGCTGGTCGATCAGGGGGCTGACCATTTCCACCGCGCGGGCGACGATGCCGGCGGCATCGACATGCTCCTTGCGCAGCTCGACTTTGCCGCGCGTGATGCGCGAGACGTCGAGCAAATCGTCGACAAGGCGCGTCAGGTGGCCCACCTGGCGGCGAATGATGACTTGTTCGCGATCGGTGGGCGAAGTGCCGGCCGGGGCGCGCATGCGCATCAACTCGAGCGCGGTGACGATCGGCGCCAGCGGATTGCGCAGCTCGTGGCCGAGCAAGGCCAGGAACTCGTCCTTGGCGCGCGCGGCAGTCTGCAGTTCGCTGTTGAGCAGCTCCACCTGCGCGCGCGATTCGACTTCCACCGTGATGTCGACGGCGATCACCATCAGGCCGTACACGACGCCGTCGAGGGTGCGCAGGGGCGACAGGTTATACGTGAAATAGCGGTCATCGAGCGCGCCACCGTGGCGGTGAATCCGCACCAGCGTGGGCTGCGAGACGAAGGGCGCGCCCGCGCGGTACACTTCCAGAAAACTTTCATGCACGGGGGCGTTGCGCAGTTCCGGAAATACCTCGACAAAGGGTTTGCCCACCATCTCGCCGGCGGCGCGACCGCTGATGGTGGCGTACACGGCGTTGACGAGATGGTAGACCAGCGCCTCGCCGATCATCACCGCCGCGCCCACCGGGGCGTCCAGCAACAGCCGGTCGCGCTCGGCTTCGACAATGGCCCGTCGCGCCTCGGCGCCGATGCGCTGGCTGGCGGTGGCGACCAGCAAAGTAAATTGTTCGAGAAAGCGGCGAAACGCCGCATCCACAGGCAGCGTGGCCGGCACCGTGAACGCCAGGCCCAGGTCGATGTCGATACCGATATCGGCAGACGTGACCCATACCCGCTGCGTCCCTGCCGCCTGATCGGGCGGCGGCTGCTTGAGGGAGCGCAGCTCGACGCCGTGCAAATCGGCGCGGTTGGCGGCGGCCGCGTGCTGCACCGCTTGCGCCAGCATTTCCGGCGACACGGCCAGCGCCGCCGCATGACGCAGCACTTCCAGCGCCGCGTGCCTGCGGTCGCCGAGCACGCGCGCCGTGGTCTCCTTCGACAGGATCAGGACGCCGCGAATGGCGCCGTGGTCATCGCGTACGGGCGTGAATGTGTACGTCCAGAAGGTATCTTCCGGCCGCCCGTTGCGCTCGATACTGAAAGGAACATCCACGTGGCCCATCGACGGGCGGCCATTGAGCACCAGGTCCACTTCTTGACCGATTTCCGCCCAGCTATGCTTCCAGCTGATGGCGGCAGGCTGCCCCAGTACGGTCGGCACGCTACCGGCCGTCACCCGGGGCGCGTAGGCATCGTTATAGATTTGCAGCAAGTCAGGGCCCCACCAGATCATCATCGCTTCCGCGGAGTCCAGCATGAGCGCCACCACCGTTTTCAGACTGACCGGCCAGCCGGCCATCGGCCCGAGCGCAGTAGCGGCCCAATCGTGCTGTTCGATCAGCCGGCGTACCCCAGCGTCCGGGCGAGGATAGGTGCCGGACGGCGCGGCGGCCTGGGGGGCAGTGTTCGGGGAAGGGATGGTAGGCATGGGCAAGATCACGACGGTGGCCCTCACATGGTTGGGGCCGCTGACGCAATTGTACGCAATCGAGCGAAGGGGAGGATTACGCCTGGTAAACATACACCGTTTAGCTTGCCATCGGCGCAGCCGGCGCGAACGCTGAATCGGGCTCGATCTACGTGAGCACGTCCGCCCAAATCTGCCGCGCCCACGCATCGGCATCGCCGCCTTCCATCGCCGACGGGTGGTCCGACAGCATGCTCTCGCCGGCCGCTTGCATGCTCTTTTTCGCGGCGTCGTAACGGTACAAGGTCGCTATATGCATCGCTTGCCTGTCGTCGACAAAGCTGTAGCAGAGGTTGCTGAAAGCGGGCGCCGGGTCGAGCGGCTGGTCGAGGAGCAGGCCGACGACCGCGCGGGCGCAGATCTTCGCTTGCGCGTTGGCCATGTGGGCCGATTTGGGCAGGCCGGCTTCGATCGCGTCGCCGATGACGTGGATGTGCGGCGCGACGTCCGATGCGTAACTGAGGACGTCGACTGCGCACCAGCGCCGCTCGACGTTGGCCAGACCGGCAAGCTGGGCGATCCGGCCGGCGCGCTGCGGGGGAATGATGTTGAGCACGTCGGATTTGACGGTATCGAATGCGGTCTTGACCGTCTTGGTGGCGACATCGACTTGCTGCAAGTCGCTGCCCGCTACGTACTCGATGATTCCGGGATACAGCTCGCGCCACGCGCGTTCGAACAGGGCGCGTTTCGAGGTGATGACCGGATTGGCGTCGAGCACGATGATTTTGGATCGCGGCTTGTGCGTTTTGAAGTAATAGGCGACCTGGCAGGCGCGCTCATACGGGGCGGGCGGGCAACGGTAGGGCTGCAAGGGGATGGTGATCGTGAACACGCCGCCGTCGCGCATCGCCCGCAATTGCTGATGCAGAATGCGCGTCTGTGGCCCGGCTTTCCACGCATGGAGAATCTGCTGCTGCGCGGTGGCGAGCGCCGGTAAGGCGTCGTAATTGAAATCGATGCCGGGGGCGACGATCAGCCGGGTGTAGGGCAATTTTTTGCCGTTCGCGACGATGTACGACTTGTCCGCATCGATGGCGGTCACATTGCCGCGTATGAATTTGACGCCATGGTGGCGCTGCAGCGCGTCGTAATCAAAGGTGAGCTGCTCCAGGGTTTTTTGGCCGCCGAGGACGCGGTTACTGACCGGGCAGGAAATGAAATCGGCCTTGCTGTCGACCAATATCACTTCGATGCGTCCGCCGCTCAGGATCCGCACGTACTTGGCAGCCGTGGCGCCGCCGTAGCCGGCGCCGACGACGACCACCCGCCCCGCACCGGCACGGTGTGTGAACCCGGCATCGGCAATGGCCGCCGCCGCAATGGCCGGCCAGGCCGATCCCGCCAGCGCCAGCTCCAGGAAGTCGCGCCGGTGCATCGCTTACTCCCATTCCAGGATCGGATAGAGGGCATTGACATTGCGCGGGTTGACGACATCGAACAGTTGCCAGCGCGTGCGTTCAGCAGCGGCTGCCGTCGCCATCGTCGCCGTCATGCTGTCGCCGCGGCGGATGCCGGCTCGCACGTCGCGCAGTAAGCTCGCCAGGTAGTCGCCCTGCGTGGCCAGCGCCGTGTTCTTGTCGCGGGTGACGGGGCCGTGGCCGGGGATGACGGCAGCCGCCGGTATGCTTTTTAATTGTTCCGTGGCGGCGATCCAGCCCTGGATATCGCCGTCGAGGGAGGGTGTGCGCTCTATGAACAGCAAGTCCCCCGTCCACAAGGTGCCGCTGGCGACATCGATGACGGTCAAATCGTTGTCGGTATGCGCGCTGGGCCAGGCGCTCACTTCGAGCTTGCGGTGGCCGAGGTCGATGGTCAGGCGGTCCTGCACGGTCTGATCGGGCGCGATCAAGGTGCTGTGCTCGGCGGCGGCGCCCAGTTGTTTTTGCAAATTGCGCAGATAGGCGTGGCGGCGCAAGGCCAGCGCCTGTGGCGCCCTGGCGTGCGCGATCAGGCGCGGTTGCCGCTGTCGATCGGCGGCGCCTGCATCGATGAAAGCGGCATTGCCAAATATGTGGTCGGGATGCATGTGGGTATTGATCACATAGCGTATCGGCAGCTGGGTGATGGCGCGCAAGGCTTCTTTCAAGGCCATGCCCACGGCATACGAGCCGCCGGTATCGATGACAGCGACCGCATCGGCGCCGATCACGAAGCCGATATTGGCGATATCGCCGTCGTAGCCCTTGTCGAAATCCTTGTGCTGGCCGAGGTGCACGTACACGCCGGGCGCGACCTGCTCGACATGCAGCGGCGCCGCCGGCACCGGCGCGGCGAGGGCGAGCGCGAGCGCGAATAGCCAGGGCGCGGCGATCAGGCGCGCCATCTAGCCTCCGACCGCCAGCGATTGGCGAAAGGTGGCGCCGGTGTTGTCCTGAATCAGCACTTGCAGCGCGCCGGGCCGGTCCGCGCGGAAGGGGAATTCGATGGTGGGATTTTCGCTGATGCCGATCGAGGTGTCGGCCCGCATGACCGGCTTGCCGTTGTAGCTGACGTCGATCTTGTTGATATAAAAGGCCGGCCGGAATCCGTTGGTGGACAGGTCGCGCTGCAAACCCGTGTACATCGGATGCCGGATGAACAGCTTGGCCTTGTTGACGGCGCCCAGCGTCAACGGTCCGTCCAGCGCCATTTTCATCTTGCCCGCGGCCGCCAGCGCGGCCGCATCGGCGCCGGCCGTCGGGCCGCTGCAACCGCCCGAGGCTTTGACGGTTACCGCATTGACGTAGAACCTGCCATCGTTCGATTCGGCAACGAGGTGCACGGGCGAGTCGGATTCGAAGCGGATGCGGGTGGACGCTTCGGCCTTGCCGCTGTCGGGATTAAAGTGAAACACCGCTGTCAGCGGCACGGGATTCGAATCGACCAGCACGGTAACCGATTTGATGTAGCGCTCTGCAGTCATCGGGTGATCGATGCTGAAAGCAAAAGGCACCTGGTCCCCGCTGGCTGCGCGAATGGGCGCACTGAGGTGGATGAAGGGCGCAGCTTCCAGTTTCTTGCCGGAGAAATAGGACTGCTGCAATGCAGGCCAGGGATCGTCCACAGCCTGGGCGGTCGCCGTCAGCGCGTATGCCGACAGGGGCAGCGCCGCCAGGACGCGAAAAAAATACGGACCCCAGTAATCAGGTAAACGATTTTTCATGAATCCACCTCTATCCGCGTGGATGATGCACGTGCAAGCGACGACAAGATAACTATATCTCACGATATCTTTTTTACAAACGTATTTTGGTTGACGGCCGGGGCCCGCGCCTTCGTCCGAGAACCCAGCGCGGGATATTCAATTGATGCTGCTTGCACGCAGCGACGCGTTTAATCATGGCGCATCAGGCGTGCAGCAGGCGTCAGCCGCTGTCGCCTCGGAGGCATACGCCGGGACGCGCCATGTTTTAAATCTTCGCACTGCGCAGCTGCACGCCTCCGAGACGACGTGGCTCTGATCGGGTTTGCGTCACCCTGAAATGCCCGGCTCTGCCACTTTTGTTTGATCCTTCCCCAATCTGCCGCCCGCGCCAGTTTTTACCTGACCCCGGCAGTGGCCTGCGGCGCACCCCACATCAACGAAAAAGCCACCCGGTGGCTGCCCCAGTCGCTGGAGATTTTTACGGGGCCTTGCCAACTATTGGCGCCGTCCTGGTAACCCTTGTGGTAGTACCAGAACAGTTCGCCGGCGCCATTGACGGCGTAAATGAAACCATCGCCGGGCGAGAAGATCTTGCGGAAATTTTGCCAGCCTGAGCCGACCACCTTGGGGCCTTCCCATTTCGCGCCCACGCGGCCCAGGCCAGTGAAGCCGGGCGCGGGGGTGCGGGCGGGGTCGATGCCGTTCTGGTAGCTGACGTGGCGCCACCACAGCAGGGTGCCGTCCTTTTGCACGGCGTAGATGACGCCGGCCCCGCCCGAGAAGGCGTCGACCACGCCGCCCCAGCCGGAGGCGACTACCAACGGGCCCGCCCAGCTTGGCGGCCGCTTGGCGTGGAGCACGTCCTGGTAACGGTACCAGCGCAGCTTGCCGTCGCCGCCGATGGCATACAGCACGCCATCGCCGCCGGCAAACACTTTTTTAAAGGAATTCCAGCCGCTGCCGACATCGACCGGCGCCGACCACTTGGCGCTGCCGTCGGCGAAGCCGTCGTGGCGCACCCATTTGAGAGTGCCGTCGCGCGTCAGGCCGAACAGGGAAAAACCATAGGCCGTGCCGCCGGTCGGCCCGTAGCCGGCCGGGAACACATCGACGAAGTTTTGCCAGCCGCTGTTGACCGTCCTGGGGCCTTCCCATTGGTGCAGCCACTTGGCGGGAGGCGCCTGCGGCAACAGCGCGGTGGACGCGTTTGCACGGCGTTCGGCGGCGACGAGGGTGGCACCGCTGCCGGCGGCACGGCTGCCCGTTGACGGCGACGACGGAGATGATGTAGACGACGGCGCCGACGGCGGTGACGCCGGCGCACCGGCGCCCGCGGCGGCGATATGGCCGCTGGCGCTGACCCGCTCGGACGCGCCCGGCGCACGCGCGGGCGGCGGGTTGCGGTCCTCGCCCACCAGGTCGGCTTGCCACACCAGTTCGCCAAGCGGATTGACGGCATACAAGAATTGCTTTTTCCAGGTGGTCATGTCGAAGCGCCCGACATATTGCTCGCGCACGGTGCCGTAGCGGGCCAGCCGCGCCACCTCGTCGGCCAGGATGGTCATCGCCCCCAGGCCCCAGTTCTGTTGTAGATCTTCTTCGTCGGAAACGTCGTAGCGGGTTTCGACAGTGGCAAGCGCCGCGGTGCCGTAGACCAGGTTGGCGGGCTGGCGTGCGGCGTCGCGCCTGGCGTCGTCGACGCGCGGCGGCTCGCGCACATTCCAGGTGCACAGGGCGTTCGATGCGGCCGGCGCCTGGAAGCTGCCATTGGCGATCGGCACGCGGTACTTCAAAGCGAACTGGTCGGTACAATACGATGCCCAACTGCACTGGCCGTTGGCGCCGTATTTGCTCACTGGGCCGACGTCGCAGGTGACGCCCGTCATCAGCCATTCCGGCAGGTGATCGTTGGCGGGCGGCTCGTCGAGCTCGCGCCAGTACGGCCGCACGCTCAGCAGCGAAGCATGGCGCAGCAGGTCTTTGCCGTAGGTGTCGATCAGCCATTGCCGCCGACCGTTGGCCTGGTACTCGATGGCGGTCATGAAGAACGCCAGCGTGGCGGCGTAGAACTCGAGCGTCGGCACCGGCTTGAAGGCGGCGGGCAGCAGCTTGCCGGTCAGCTTGCCCGGATGTTGTGGATCGGAATAGACGCGCAGGCGATCATTCCACGTCCATAAGTCGCGCTCCTCGTCAGCCTGGTCGAGATAGCGATTGACCAGCAACTGCGCCTCGCGCGCGATCTCGTCCTTACCGGCCTGGTCGGTGGGCCGTGCCGCCATTTTGCCGATCAGCACCTGCAGGCGCTCGCGCCGGTCTTTCAGCTCACGCATGCGGTTGATGTTGGCCTGCTTGAAGGCGAAGTCTTGGACGGCGACGATCTGGCGGTCGAGTTCGTCGACGCGGCCGGTCAGCTGGTCGAGCCGGGTATTGATCAGCCTGATCGCGTCGCCCACCGGGTCGCTGGCTTCGCGCCCGCTCCTGACCAGGCCGGCCGCGAAGCCGAGCACGATGCCGGCCGGTGGATAGGCCACCGCGATGACGCCGATGGTGGTGTCGACCAGCTTGTCGGAGTCGGGGTTTTGCGCTTGCATGGCGAAGCCATAGGCGGCGTTTGCCGCTTCGCCGGCCGTC
>JAQGNM010000417.1 GCA_028291845.1 Massilia sp.
ACGACATGTCGATCTCGCCGCCGGTGGGCGCCCTCAACCGCTACCTGGCGCGCCTGATGTCGGGGCAGTTCTACGCCGCCGCCAAGAACGTCGGCAAGTCGGTGCTGCCGCCGCCGCTGCTGGAAGTGGCCAAGCGCCTGGAAGAACACGCCAAGGGCATGGTGGTCCCTGCCACCATGTTCGAGGACTTCGGTTTTAACTATATCGGCCCGATCGACGGCCACGACCTCGAGTCGCTGATTCCGACCCTGGAAAACATCAAAAAGTTAAAAGGGCCGCAGTTTTTGCACGTGGTGACCAAGAAGGGGCAAGGTTATAAACTGGCCGAGGCCGAGCCGATCCTGTACCACGGCACCGGCAAGTTCAATCCAACCGAAGGCATCAAACCGGCCGCCGCCGGCAAAACGACCTATACCGAGGTGTTCGGCAGCTGGCTGTGCGACATGGCCGCCGCCGACCCGCGCCTGGTCGGCATCACCCCCGCCATGCGCGAGGGCTCCGGCATGGTGCGCTTCGAGCAGCAGTACCCGGACCGTTATTTCGACGTCGGCATCGCCGAGCAGCATGCCGTCACCTTCGCCGGCGGCCTGGCCACCGAAGGACTGAAGCCGGTGGTGGCGATCTACTCGACGTTTTTACAGCGCGCCTACGATCAGCTGATCCACGACGTCGCCCTGCAAAACCTCGACGTCGTGTTCGCCCTCGACCGCGCCGGCCTGGTCGGCGCCGACGGCGCCACCCACGCCGGCAACTACGACATCGCTTACCTGCGCTGCATTCCGAACATGGTGGTGATGGCCGCCTCGGACGAAAACGAGTGCCGCCGCATGCTGACCACCGCGTTTCATTTTAATGGCCCGGCGGCGGTGCGCTATCCGCGCGGCGCCGGCATCGGTGCGGCCATCGACACGGCCCTGACCACCATCGAGATGGGCAAGGGCGAAATCCGCCGCCAGGGCAGCAAGGTGGCGATCCTGGCATTCGGTTCGATGGTGGCGCCGTCCGTCAAGGCGGGCGAAGAACTCGACGCCACGGTCGCCAACATGCGCTTCATCAAACCGCTCGACGTCGAGCTGGTGCGCCAGCTGGCGGCCTCGCACGATTACCTGGTGACGGTGGAAGAGGGCTGCATCATGGGCGGCGCCGGCTCTGCGGTGGCCGAAGCGCTGGCGGCCGAAGGGATCGTCAAGCCGCTGTTGATGCTGGGCTTGCCCGATATATTTATCGACCATGGCGACCCGGCCACCTTGCTGGCCGGCGTCGGTCTCGATGCGAGGGGGATTGCGGCGTCGATTACCAAGCGGTTTGGCGTCGGTGAGCCGCGGCTGGTGGTCAACAATACTTAAACGTAAGGGGGACTGGCAACGCGCGCAGCGCGGTGCCTGTCCCATGTTCGATTCGCCTGCAAACTCCAATAGCAAATTTGCTGTCTGCACGCATGGGACAGGCACCTTCGGCGCCAGTCCCCCTTATTACCGCTTTCTCTCGTGCTGCCACAGCACATCGCTCCCCCCCGCGAAGCGATTCAGCACCCTGGCCAGCACGAACATCAAATCCGACAAGCGGTTCACATACTGCCGCGGATGCTCGTTGATGGTTTCGCTTTTACCGAGCGTGACAATCGCCCGCTCCGCGCGCCGGCAAACGGTCCTGCACACGTGCGCGATCGACGCCGCCTTCGACCCCGCCGGCAAAATGAACTCCTGCAGCACCGGCAAGGTCGCGTTGTACTTCGCCAGCAGCGCGTCGAGGCGCTCGACGTGCGCTTCGGTGATCATCTGGTAGCCGGGAATGCACAGCTCTCCCCCCAGGTCGAACAGGTCGTGCTGGATGGTGACCAGTTCTTCCCTTAAATCGTCCGGCATCGGCTCGCACAGCAGCAGGCCGACAAAGCTGTTCAGTTCATCGACGTCGCCCAGCGAGGCGATGCGGTCGCTGTCCTTTTCGGTGCGGCTGCCGTCGCCCAGGCCGGTGGTGCCGTTGTCCCCGGTGCGGGTGGCGATTTTCGATAGACGGTTGCCCATGATGTGCTCTCCATGTTTAGATCAGGCCGAGGATACGGCATAAGCGACTTCCAGTACAATTGTCGCATGTCCGAATCCATCGCCATCGATCCCGTCCGCCGCCAGCAGGTTGCCGGCGCCCTGCGCGCCGCGCTGCCCGCGCGCGTCGTCCTGTCCGACCCCGAGGACACCCGCCCCTACGAGTGCGACGGCCTGGCCGCTTACCGCCAGCTGCCGATGGTGGTGTGCTTGCCGGAGAACGAGGCGCAGATCCTGATTATTCTCGGCATCTGCCGCGAATTGAAGGTGCCCATCGTCCCGCGCGGCGCCGGCACCGGCCTGTCCGGCGGGGCGCTGCCGCTGGCCGACGGCGTGGTCATCTCCACCGCGAGGCTGAACCGCATCGTTCGCATGGACCCCTTGTCGCGCAGCGCCGTGGTGCAGCCGGGCGTGCGCAATCTCGCCATTTCCGAGGCGGCGGCGCAGCATGGCCTGTATTACGCGCCCGATCCGTCCTCGCAAATCGCCTGCACCATCGGCGGCAATGTCGCCGAAAACTCGGGCGGGGTGCACTGCCTCAAATACGGGCTGACCGTGCACAATGTGCTGCGCGTGCGGGTCGCCACCATCGATGGCGACATCATCGAACTGGGCGGCGGAGCGCTCGACGCCCCGGGCCTGGATCTGCTGGCGGTGTTCATCGGCTCCGAAGGCATGCTCGGCATCGTCACCGAGGTCACCGTCAAGCTGGTGCCGAAACCGGCCGCCGCGCGCGTCATCATGGCCTCGTTCGGCGACGTCGTCACCGGCGGCAATGCGGTGGCCAGCGTGATCGCCGCCGGCATCATCCCCGCCGGCCTGGAGATGATGGACCGCACCTCGGCGCGCATGGTCGAGCCTTTTGTGAAGGCCGGCTACGATATCGACGCCGCCGCCATCCTGCTGTGCGAGGCCGACGGCACCTACGAAGAAGTGGAAGAGGAAATCGCCCGCATGACGGCGGTGCTGGAGATGGCCGGCGCCAGCGCCATCGAAGTGTCGACGACCGATCTCGAACGCATGAAGTTCTGGTCCGGCCGCAAGAACGCCTTTCCGGCGGCGGGGCGCATCTCGCCCGACTACTACTGCATGGACGGCACCATCCCGAGGAAGCGGCTGGCCGAGGTATTGACCGGCATCGAGCTGATGGAAGCCGAGTATGGCCTGCGCTGCGCCAACGTGTTTCACGCGGGCGACGGCAACCTGCATCCGCTGATCCTGTTCGATGCCAACCAGCCGGGCGAATTCGAGCGCGCCGAAGCATTCGGCGCCGCCATCCTGGCGCTGTGCGTGGAAGTGGGCGGCACCATCACCGGCGAGCATGGCGTCGGCAAGGAAAAAATCAATTCGATGTGCGTGCAGTTTACGCGCGCCGAACTCGATGCCTTCTTCGCCGTCAAGCGCGCCTTCGACGTGCCGTTCCTGCTCAACCCCGACAAGGCGATTCCAACCCTGAACCGCTGCGCCGAATTCGGCAAAATGCGCGTGACCGGCGGCGTCTTGCCGTTCGCCGACCTGCCCCGTTTTTAAGGAAGTACCCAGTGCAGCAGATCGACTCATTACGTCAGCAGATTCTCAGCGCCGCTGATGAAAAGCGCAGCTTGCGCATTCGCGGCGGCGGCACCAAGGATTGGTACGGCGGCGCGCTGGTCGGCGACATCCTCGACATGCGCCCGCTGGCCGGTATCATCGATTACGAACCGACCGAACTGGTGATCACCGCCCGCAGCGGCACGCCGCTGGCCGACATCGAGGCGGCACTGCTCGAACATAATCAGATGCTGGCCTTCGAGCCGCCTTATTTCGGCGACGGCGCCACGCTCGGCGGCGCGGTCGCCGCCGGCCTGTCGGGGCCGCGCCGCGCCACCAGCGGCGCAGTGCGCGATTTCGTGCTGGGCGCGGTGCTGATGGACGGGCGCGGCGAGGTGCTCAACTTCGGCGGCCAGGTGATGAAAAACGTCGCCGGCTACGATGTGTCGCGCTTGCTGGCCGGATCGATGGGCACGCTGGGCGTGATGCTGCAGCATTCCTTGAAAGTGCTGCCCCGGCCGGTGATGGAGGCCACCTTGCGCTTCGAGATGAGCGAGATCGAGGCGATCGCCAAATTAAATGCCTGGGGCGGCCTGCCGCTGCCGCTGTCGGCCAGCTGCTGGTTCGACGGCGTGCTGACCTTGCGCCTGTCGGGCGCCGCCGCGGCGGTCGATGCGGCCTTGAAGTGGTTCGGCGGCGAGCTTGTCGATGGCGCCGCGGCCGACGCCTTCTGGGCCAGCCTGCGCGAGCAGCGCCACGACTTTTTCAAGGACGCCGGCAATCTGTGGCGCCTGTCGGTGCCGTCGGTGACCGGCGCCCTGATCCTCGAGGGCCGCCAGTTGATCGAATGGGGCGGCGCCCAGCGCTGGCTGAAAGCGCCGGCCGGCGACGCCGCCCTGCAAGCGAACACCATCCGCGCCAGCGTGCGCGCCGCCGGCGGCCACGCCACCCTGTTTCGCAAAGAGGAGGGCAGCGCGGCGATCCCCGTATTCGAGCCGCTCGCGCCGGCCATCGCACGCATTCACGAGCGCCTGAAAGCGGCCTTCGATCCCGCCCACATTTTTAATCCCGGACGACTGTTCTGATCCATGCAAACCAATCTCGCCGACTTCATCAAGAACACCGCCGACGGCATCGAGGCGGAAGCGATTTTGCGCGCTTGCGTCCACTGCGGCTTTTGCACTGCCACCTGTCCGACCTATCAAATCCTGGGCGATGAACTGGACGGCCCGCGCGGGCGCATCTACCTGATCAAGCAGGTGCTCGAAGGGGCTGAACCGACCCGCAAGACGCAGCTGCACCTGGACCGCTGCCTGACCTGCCGCAACTGCGAAAGCACCTGTCCTTCCGGCGTCAAGTATGGCCGGCTGGTCGATATCGGCCGCCGCGTGGTCGAGGAACGTGTACCGCGCCCGCCGGCCGACCGCCTCAAGCGCACGCTGTTGAAGGAGTCGCTGCCGCGCAGCTGGGTGTTCAAGCCCGCCTTCAAGGCCGGCCAGCTGTTTCGGCCGCTGTTGTCGCCCTCCTTGCAGGACAAGCTGCCGGCCGTGCCGCCGGCCGGCGTCTGGCCGACCCGCACGCACGCGCGCAAGATGCTGGTACTCGACGGTTGCGTGCAGCCGTCGATGGCGCCGAATATCAACGCCGCCACCGCGCGCGTGCTCGATGCCGTCGGCGTGCAACTGATGATCGCCCCGAAAGCCGGCTGCTGCGGCGCCCTGCGCTACCACCTGAACGACCAGGACGCGGCCCTGGACGAAATGCGCCGCACTATCGATGCCTGGGAGCCGCTGCAGGACCAGGTCGAAGCCATCGTCATGACCGCCTCCGGCTGCGGCGTGACCGTCAGGGAGTACGGCCACCTGCTGGCGCACGACGACAAATATGCCGCGCGCGCCGCGCGGGTATCGGCATTGACCCGCGACCTGTCTGAAATCATGCCCGAATTCGAAACCGAACTGGCCGGCAGGCTGGCCAACCGGGTGGCCGACAGCGCGGCGCCGCGGGTGGCATGGCACCCGCCCTGCACCCTGCAGCACGGCCAGCAAATCCGCGGCAAGGTCGAAAGCGTGCTGCGCGCGGCCGGCGTCGATGTGGTCCTGTGCGCCGACAGCCACCTGTGCTGCGGCTCCGCCGGCACCTATTCGGTGCTGCATCCGGAGCTGTCGAAGGAACTGCGCGACCGCAAGCTGGCCAATCTGGCGGCCACCGGCGCCGCCGAAATCGTCTCGGCCAACATCGGCTGCCTGACCCATCTGCAGTCGGGCACCACCACGCCGGTGACGCATTGGATCGAACTGATCGACCGGATGCTGTAATGAGCCAGTCGGCAGCGCCGATGCCCGACGCGCGCGAACAACAGCTGCTGGCGAAGATCGACCGGCTCGAAGCGGAGCTCGAACTGCAGCGCCAGGCGGCCGACGCCATCGCTACCGCCGACCGGGTGTCGCGTTCGGCGGAACTGCAGCAGCAGTTGCGCGACTCGATCGATTTCGCCCGTCTGGCGCTGGACGCCGTCAGCGGCGTCGGCGTGTGGACCTATGAAGTGGCCACCGACCGCTTCAGCTGCGACGCGGCGATTTCGGCGCTGTACGCCATCGATCCGGTGGAGGCGGCCGCCGGCATCCTGCGCGAGCGTTTTCTGGCCAATGTCCACCCGGACGACCTGGCGTCCCTGCGCCGCACCATGGCCGGCGGCATGATCCACAGCGGCGATCTCGAAGCCGAGTACCGCATCGTCCACCCGGACGGCAGCATCCGCTGGGTGCTCTCGCGCGGCCACACGTATTTCGACGACAGCAACCGGCCGCTGCGCCGCACCGGCGTCGGCATCGACATGACGGCGCAGCGCAAAATGGAAGAGCAACTGCGCCAGGCGCAGAAGATGGAGGCGGTCGGCCAGCTGACCGGCGGCCTGGCGCACGATTTCAACAATATGCTGCAGGGAATCATGGGGCCGCTGGAGCTGATGCGCCGCTTGATGACGCCGGACGACACCGCGCGCATGGGCCGTTTCATCGACATGGCGTTCGGCTCGACCCGGCGCGCCGCTACCCTGACACACCGTTTGCTGGCGTTCTCGCGCCGCCAGCCGCTCGATCCCCAGCAGTTGGACGCCAATGAGCTGGTGCGCTCGATGGCGGACTTGCTGCGCCGGACCACCGGCGACGCCATCCCGCTGGTGCTGCAGCTCGATGCGGCCCCGGTGGTGACCCGCTGCGATGCCAATCAGCTCGAGAGCGCGCTGCTCAACCTGGCGATCAACGCCCGCGACGCCATGCCCGACGGCGGCCGCCTGACCATCGCCACCTCGCGCCTGCGCATCGACCAGCCTGACGCGCGCTCGCGCAGCGGCGGCACTCCGGACCTGGCGCCGGGCGATTATGTGTGCATCGCCGTCACCGACACGGGCGTGGGCATGCCGCCGGCGGTGCTGGCGCAGGCTTTCGAGCCGTTTTTTACCACCAAGCCGCTGGGGCAGGGGACCGGGCTGGGGCTGTCGATGGTGTACGGCTTCGCCGGCCAGTCGGGCGGCTTTGCCGACATCGACAGCCAGGCCGGCCTGGGCACCACCATCCGCCTGTTCCTGCCCGAGCGCGCCGAAGCGGACCGGGTGGCCGCGGCCGTGCTGCCGACCCGCGCGACCCGGACGGGCGCCGGCGAAACCGTGCTGGTAGTCGAAGACGACCCCGCGGTGCGCCAACTGCTGACCGAACTGCTGGGCGACGCCGGCTATGGCGTGATGACGGCCAGCGAAGGTTTCGAAGGCTTGCACATGCTCGAGTCGGACGCCGCCATCGACCTGTTGGTGACCGATATCGGCCTGCCCGGCATCAACGGGCGCCAGATGGCCGAAGCGGGCCGCCTGCTGCGCCCGGGCCTGCGGGTGCTGTTCATGACCGGCTACGCCGAGCTGGCCACCGCGCCCGATGGCGTCATGGAAGAAGGCATGCAGATGATCGCCAAGCCGTTCCAGGTCGGCGACATGCTGGCGCGTATCGAGAAGATGCTGGCGCTCTGATCGATGTCAGCCGGAGCTCATCAGCGGGAGCTCAGCGGGGCGGCCGCACCTGCTCCAGCAGGCGCGCCAGCGCTGCCGGATCGACCGGCTTGGTCAGGTGATGATCGATGCCCGCCGCGCTGCTGGCGGCGCGGTCGGCGGGACTGCCGTAGCCGGTGATGGCGATGATGGTGGCGCGCGCGCCGCCCGCCATGGCGCGCAGGCGCACGGCCAGCGCATGCCCGCTCATGTCGGGCAGCCCGACGTCGAGCAGGAACACGTCCGGCACGGCGCTTGCGGCCTGGGCGATGGCGCCGGCGCCGTTGAAGGCCAGCGCGACCTGGTGGCCGGCGCCCTCGAGCACCATCCCGAGCATCTCGGCGGCGTCGACGTTGTCGTCGACGATCAGCACGCGCAAGGGGCGCGCAGGCGCCTGCTGCGCCGCGTCTTGCGCCGCTCCTTTCGCCGCTTCCGTCACCATACCGGCGCCGTCGCGCAGAGGCAAGCGCACCACGAAGCGGCTGCCGCATCCCTTGCCGTCACTGCGCGCGCTAACCTGGCCGCCATGCCGTTCGACCATCGCCTTGACCAGCGCCAGGCCCAGCCCCAGGCCGCCGGCGCTGCGGTCGGACGAGCGCACCGCCTGGCTGAACAGGGTGAATGCGCTGCCCAGCGTGGCTTCGTCCATGCCGATGCCATTGTCGCTGACGGTGATGTCGGCGTGGCCGCCGCTGCAGTCCAGGCGCACGGCGATGGCGCCGCCGCCGGGCGTGTACTTGGCGGCGTTGTCGAGCAGGTTGACCAGCACCTGCACCAGCCGCTTGCCGTCGCCGTCGACCACGGTCGCGCAGGTGGCGAGCTGCACATCCAGTTGGTGGCGCATCTTCTCGAAGGCCGGACGGACCTGCTCGAGGGCCTCGGCGATGACGCGTTTCAGATCGACGCGGCGCATCTCGAGCGTGACCAGCCCTTGCGTGACACGGGCGGTGTCGAGCAGGTCGTCGAGCAAATGGTTCATATGGCGCGCCTGGCGGTCGATGACGGCGCTGGCCTTTTGCGTCATGCGCTCGTCCGCCCCGCCCAGCGACAGCAGCTGGGCCGCGGCGCTGATGGGGGCGAGCGGGTTGCGCAGTTCGTGCGCCAGCATGGCGAGAAATTCATCCTTCTTGCGGCCGGCGTCGTGCAGCGTCTCGGTCAGCAGCATGCGTTCGGTGATGTCGGCGACGATGCCGAGCAGGCGCGTGCACTGGCCATCGCGGAGGTCCGGGCGGTGCGCGCTGCGGTAGCAGCTGCCCTGCATGTTGATCCAGTGCAGGCTGCCGTCGCCCCAGCGCACGCGGGCATCAAAATGAATCGGCGCGCAGCGCGCGATGGCGTCGTCGAACAGCGCTTGCACGCGCGCGCGGTCATCGAGGTGCACGTGATCGAGCAGGATGGCCAGGCTCCACGCCGGCGCGCCATCGTGGTGGCCGAAGCATTGATCGTGACGGCGGTTGTGCTGCCACGCGCCGGTGTCGAGATCGAGATCCCATTCGCCCAGACCGGTGGCGGCCAGGGTAAATTGCAGGCGCGCCGCGGTTTCCAGTTCCTTGTCCACCGCGCGCCGCACCGCCGAAATGTCGCGCGACACCGCCAGCAGGCGCTCGACAGCGCCATCCGGTCCGTGGATCGGCGTCACCACCACGTCCCACCATTTGGGGGTGCCCTTGAGGGTGGGGCAGAGAGCGTCGAAGCGGGCCGGCGTGCCCGTCAGGGCAGTGGCGATGGCGGCCAGCACCACGCCGCGCGAGGCGGCCGGCCACAAGCTGTCCCAACTGGCGCCGTAAATCAAGTTGATGTCGTCGATTTCGAGCGCGCTCTGGCCGTTGCGGTTCATCGCCAGCAAGTTGCCGTTGGGGGCCATCAACTTGATGCAGTCAGGACTTTGCTCGAAGGCCCAGTCCATATCGATCGGAGCGCCGCAGCTTGTAACAGCCGGGCCGGTTGAAGGTGGGGCTTCCATGGACAGCGCTTTGCAATAAAAACAAGGAAATAGAATACCTGAGGCCGCCGCCCACGCGATTGACTTTCCTGCTTTACAAGCAAGTGTATTTTACAATTGGTAACTAACAGTCGTTATTGCGCCGTTCGAGGACATCTCAGCTTGCAAGCAGTCCGGTAATGTCGTCGGCCAGCTCGGCCGGTGCGGTGGCCGGCGCATAGCGCTTGACGACCTTGCCGTCGCGGTCGACCAGGAACTTGGTGAAATTCCACTTGATCGCCTGCGTGCCCAACAGGCCGGGGGCGTCGTGCTTGAGTTGCTTGAACAGGGGATGGGCGTTGGCGCCGTTGACTTCGACCTTGGAAAACAGGGGGAAGGTGACGCCGTAATTCTTTTCGCAGAACGCGCCGATTTCCGCTTCGGATCCTTTTTCCTGGGCGCCGAACTGGTTGCACGGAAAGCCAAGCACTTCCACGCCTTGCTGGCGAAACTGCTGATACAGCGCTTCCAGGCCCTTGTACTGGGGCGTAAAACCACAGGCGCTGGCGGTATTGACGATCAACAGCACCTTGCCCCTGTATTGCGACAGGTCGACCGGAGCGCCGCTCAGCGAGTTGGCGCTGTGCTGGTAGATGTTCATGTTTTAAACGATGCCGAGGTGGTGCGTGCCGGCCGCCAGATCGCGGTTTTTGGCATCCTTGCCCTGCAATTTTATCGCAAGGCGCAAATCGTTGACGGAATCGGCATTGCGCAACGCGTCCTCGTAACTGATTTTATCGGCCTCGTGCAGGTCGAACAGGGCCTGATCAAAGGTCTGCATACCCAGTTCGCGCGACTTTTTCATGATCTCCTTGATCTCGTGCACTTGTCCCTTGAAAATCAGGTCGGAGATCAGCGGCGAGTTGAGCATGATTTCAATGGCCACCACGCGCCCTTTCGAGGCCTTGCGGGGAATCAGGCGCTGCGACACCATCCCTTTCAAATTGAGCGACAGGTCCATCAGCAACTGGGCGCGCCGTTCCTCCGGGAAAAAGTTGATGATGCGGTCGATGGCCTGGTTGGAGCTGTTGGCGTGCAATGTTGCCAGGCACAGGTGACCGGTCTCCGCAAAGGCGATCGCGTGCTCCATCGTCTCGCGGTCGCGGATCTCGCCGATCTGGATGACGTCGGGCGCCTGCCGCAGTGAATTTTTCAGCGCCGCCTCGAAACTGTCGGTATCGACGCCGACCTCGCGCTGGGTGATCACGCAATTTTTATGCGGGTGCACGTACTCGACCGGGTCTTCGATGGTGATGATGTGGCCGTAGCTGTGCTCGTTACGGTAGCCCACCATCGCCGCCATCGTCGTCGATTTGCCGGAACCGGTGGCGCCGACCATGATCACCAGGCCGCGCTTGGTCATGATGATGTCGGACAAAATCGGCGGCAATTCCAGCTCTTCCAGCTTGGGGATGGTGGTAGTGATGGTGCGCAATACCATGCCGACGCAGCTCATCTGCACGAAGGCCGACACCCGGAACCGTCCCAGGTCGCCGGGCGAGATGGCGAAGTTCGCTTCTTTCGATAATTCGAAGCCGGCGGTCTGCTTGTCGTTCATGATGGAACGGGCCAGGTCCGCCGTGTGGGCGGCGGTCAGCGGCTGGCTCGACACCGGCGTCATCTTGCCATCGATCTTGATGGCAGGCGGAAATCCCGCGGTGATGAACAGGTCGGAGCCGCCTTTGCTGGTCATCAAGCGCAGCAGGTCGAACATGAATTTTGAGGCCTGGTCGCGTTCCATTTTTTTGTACCCTTAACTTTTACCAATCAGCCTGGGAAATTATCAGGCGTTTTTGCAGCGGAACGGGCGGCGCCGTTGGAGATGATATTGCGGCGTACCAGGTCGGTCAGATTCTGATCCAGGGTCTGCATACCGACGTTGGAACCGGTCTGGATCGCCGAATACATCTGTGCAATTTTCGCTTCGCGGATCAGGTTGCGGATGGCCGGCGTGCCGATCATGATTTCATGGGCTGCCACCCGGCCGGTGCCGTCCTTGGTTTTCAATAAAGTCTGCGAGACCACCGCCTGCAGCGATTCGGACAGCATGGCGCGCACCATTTCCTTTTCATCGGCCGGAAACACGTCGACGATGCGGTCGATGGTCTTGGCGGCAGACGAGGTGTGCAGGGTGCCGAACACCAGGTGGCCGGTTTCGGCGGCCGACAGCGCCAGGCGGATGGTTTCCAGGTCGCGCAATTCGCCGACCAGGATGCAGTCGGGGTCTTCGCGCAGGGCCGAGCGCAAGGCGTTGTTGAACGACAGCGTGTGCGGGCCGACTTCGCGCTGGTTGATCAGGCATTTTTTGGAGTCGTGGACGAACTCGATGGGGTCTTCGATGGTCAGAATGTGGCCGTACTCGTTTTCGTTGAGGTGGTTGACCATCGCCGCCAGGGTGGTCGATTTACCGGATCCGGTCGGCCCCGTCACCAGCACCAGGCCGCGCGGACGCATGGCCAGGTCGGCGAAGATGCGCGGGGCATTCAGGTCTTCCAGCGACAGGATTTTCGAGGGAATGGTGCGCAGCACGGCAGCGGCGCCGCGCTCCTGATTGAAGGCGTTGACGCGAAAACGCGCCAAGCCGGGAATGGCAAACGAAAAGTCGCATTCGAGCACCTCTTCGTACTGCTTGCGCTGGCCGTCGTTCATGATGTCATAGATCATGCCGTGGACATCCTTGTGCTCCAGCGGCGGCAGATTGATGCGGCGCACGTCGCCGTGCACGCGGATCATCGGCGGCAGGCCGGACGACAAATGCAAGTCGGAAGCTTTGTTCTTGACGGAGAAAGCGAGTAATTCGGAGATGTCCATTTATAATCCCTGTGCCGTAAATCCCGGTGCCATTCAATGGGCGCGTTCGGGAAGTATGCGCGTATGCATCACCTCGGTTCGCTTTTAATTGCCCGCTGACAAGATTATGTCCACAATCGCCCACAAACTGCAAGCTGTCGAATCGACCATACAAGCCGCTTGCGCGGACGCAAAACGCCCGCGCGAGGCCGTGCAATTGCTCGCGGTATCGAAAACCTTCGGCGCCGACGCCGTCCTCGACGCGCTTGACGCCGGCCAATCCAGCTTCGGCGAGAACTACCTGCAGGAAGCGCTCGACAAGATCGCCCTTGTTGCCGCCGCCAGGCCGCAAGCAAGGGTCGAATGGCACTTTATCGGCCCCATCCAGAGCAACAAGACGCGTCCGCTGGCGGCCCAGTTCGATTGGGTGCATACGGTCGAGCGCCTGAAAATCGCCCAGCGGCTGTCGGAGCAGCGTCCGCCCGAGTTGCCGCCGTTGAATGTATGTTTGCAAGTTAATATTAGCGGGGAAGCCAGCAAGAGCGGGGTGGCGCCGGCCGATCTGCCGGAACTGGCGCGCCAGGTGGCCGCCCTGCCGCGCATCAAACTGCGTGGCTTGATGGCGATTCCCGAGCCGGAAACTGACGTATCAAAACAACGGGCGGCGTTCGCGCAGGTGCGCGCGCTGTTCGATCAATTAAACCAGGATGGCTACCAGCTCGACACTTTGTCGATGGGCATGTCGGGCGACATGGCAGCCGCCATCGCCGAGGGCGCCACCATTGTGCGCATCGGCAGTGCAATATTTGGAGAACGAACGTATGCATGACGGGCAGGGCATGAAATTGAGTTTTATCGGCGGCGGCAACATGGCCGCCGCCCTGATCGCCGGCCTGGCCGGGCAAATGACGGCGGGAGAAAACATCCACGTGGTCGATCCGAATCCGGGCCAGCTCGAGAGGCTGGCCAGTTTCGGCGTGACCACGGCGGGCGCCATCGATGGGCAGCTTGCCGACAGCGACGTCATCGTGCTGGCCGTCAAACCGCAGCAGATGCGCGAGGTGGCCTCAGCGCTGGCGCCATTTTTGAACGGCAAGCCCTTGCTGCTGTCGATCGCCGCCGGCATCCGCAGCAGCGACCTGTCGCGCTGGCTGGGCGATTACCGTGCGATCGTGCGCTGCATGCCGAACACGCCGGCGCTGATCGGCCAGGGCATCACCGGCATGGTGGCGATGGCCGCTGTGTCGGCCGAGCACAAGGCGGCTGCCGACAACATCATGAAAGCGGTCGGCCAGACCGTCTGGCTGGACGACGAGAGCCTGATCGACCCGGTGACCGCGGTATCGGGCAGCGGGCCGGCCTATGTGTTCTTCTTTATCGAAGCGATGCAACAGGCGGCGGCCGAACTGGGCTTGTCGGCCGAGCAGGGCAAGCAGCTGGCGCTGGCCACTTTTACGGGCGCGGCGCAACTGGCGGCGCAGTCGCTTGACGACGTGGCGGTATTACGCGAGCGGGTGACGTCGAAAGGCGGCACCACCTATGCTGCTTTGCAGAGCATGGAGCAGGCGGGGGTGAAGGAGGCGATTGTGGCGGCTGTGAAGGCGGCGGCCGCTCGAGGGGTGGAACTGGGTGCCGAGTTGGGGCGGGAGTAAGGGGGGACTGGCCGGGCCGCGTTCGGACCGAAGGTGCCTGTCCCATGTCAATGCGGTGTTACCGTTAATTTATGAGTGTGCTTCGACTCGAAGATGGGACAGGCACCTGACGGCGCCAGTCCCGCTTGCTGCAAACTTAATCTCTACGCGAGATGACCACACCCAGCAACAACCCCACGGTCGCGCCGATCGCGATCGCGCGCCATGGATTCTCGTGCACGTATTCGTCGGTCGCCTTGGCCGCCACCTTGGTTTTTTCCACCACGGCGCCCTGGTAGTACATGACATTATCCTTGGCGCTGGTCAGGGTGCGCTCGAATTTTTCCTTGGCGGCACGCAGGTCCTCGCCCGTCAGCGAGCTGTTGCGCAGCCAGCTTTCAGCGTCCGAGATGACCGATTTCAAATCATTCATCAATTGGTCGCGGGTGCCGGTCTGGGTGGGGATTTTTTCCATCATGGATTGCCTCGTGTATGTTTGTTAAAAAGTACAGCTTATCTGAATGCGTAGTCTAACGCGACTCCGCCAAAAAGGGCCGCACCCAACCAATTGTTGTGCCTGAAGGCGGCGAAACAGCGCATCCTGTCGCGCTCGCGGATCAGGGTGTAGTGGTACAAGGCCATGCCGGCCGCCACCGCGACACCGGCAACAAACCACCACCTCAGCCCCAGCGCCCAGCCGCAAGCCAGATCGATCGCCAGCGCGATCCCGTAGCACAGCATGACGGCGGCGACATCGTAACGGCCGAAGGTGATCGCCGAGGTGCGGATGCCGATTTTCACATCGTCGTCGCGGTCGACCATCGCATATTCGGTGTCGTAGGCGATTGCCCAGAACACATTGGCCACCAGCAGCCACCAGGCGACGGGCGGCACCTGGTTTTGCACGGCGGCAAACGCCATCGGGATGCCGAAGCCGAAGGCGATGCCGAGATACGCCTGCGGGATGGCGAAGAAGCGCTTGAAGTATGGGTAACTGCCGGCGATGATCAGCGCCGCCACCGACAATTGTTTGGTCAAGGTATTCAGGGGCAGTACCAGCATGAAGGAAATAGCCGCCAGGACGGCGGCAACGGCAAGCGCTTCCCATGCGGCGATCTTGCCGCTGGTGAGCGGCCGTTCGGCGGTGCGTTTGACGTGCTTGTCGAAATCGCGGTCGGCGTAATCGTTGATGGCGCAGCCGGCCGAGCGCATCAGGGCGGTGCCGAGGGTAAAAATGAGCACCAGCATTGGGTCGGGCCGGCCGTCGGCGGCGAACCACAGGGCGATCAAGGTCGGCCACAGCAGCAGCAAGATGCCGATCGGCTTGTCGGCGCGGATCAGCTTGAAATATAAGGCCAGTCTGTTCATCAACACTCTTCAGGTTGCTATCGAAAAATTCAAGCTTTGCAAGATGCTATTGTTTGATCTGGCGCGTCCTGACGCTTTGCCAAGGTCTTACACTTGTTTGCCCTTTACTATGGAAGCAGACCATGCAACTCAAGCATTTTACTTTGTGCGCCGTTTCTCTTGCCGCCAGCGCAGGCCTCGTTCATGCGCAGCCGGAACAATTTGTCCAAGTTAATTCTCTCAAGCAGCTGCCGCCGGCAGTGCAGCGCGCGCTGGGCGTCGGTAACAGCGCCGACAGCATCGCCGACCGCGGCGAGCGTTTCAATGCAGGGTGCGTGGTGCTCGACGCCACCCCGCAAAAGCGCTTCTTGCTGGGCGCGGTTGCCGCGGACCGGGTGGTGGTGGCCATCGAGCTGGGCGGGATTGTCCACCAGTCGCAAACCATCGAATGGCGCCGCGAGGGCGCCGAGTGGGTCAAATTCGAGCGCAAGGATGCGCTGCGCTTTCCCAAGACCATGCAGGAATTGCTGCAAAACGCCGTCCAGCCGGCGAATGCCGCGCTGGCCTAGGGAAGCACTGATTTATTCTGGCGGATGGAATCGGTCACGCCAAAAGTGCCCGGCAAGGCGCAACACCGCAGTCATGCCGGGGCATGGCGAGGATTTGCAACGCAGCTGGGCGCTTTTGGCGTGTGCCGAGTCCGCCGTCATGAATTAATCAGTGCTTCCCTACGCGGCGGCCGGCACTCAGGCCGCCAGCGCGGCCACTTGCAGATCGGCGTCGGCCATCTCGACGCCAGGCAAGTTGCAGGCGGCCACCGCCTGGCAAATGGCATCTATGGCGGCGCGCCGCGTAAAACTCTTGCGCCATACCAGCACCACGCGGCGCGACGGCACCGGCGCGGTGAACGGCACGAAGCGCAGCATGCCGCTGCTGTCCTCCATATCCGGCACCGAGGCGCGCGGCAGCACGGTCAGGCCGATGCCGCTGGCCACCATGTGGCGGATGGTTTCCAGCGAAGAACCTTCGAAGGTGCGCTGCATGCCGTTGCCGGGCGTGGAGAAGCGCGCCATTTCCGGGCACACTTCCAGCACCTGGTCGCGGAAGCAGTGGCCGTTACCCAATAACAGCATGGTTTCTGTTTTGAGGTCTTCCGCCGTGATGGCGGCGCGGCTGGCCCACGGGTGGTTTTTCGGCATGGCGACCACGAAGGGCTCGTCATACAAGGTTTGCATCGACATGCCGTGGTCGGGCAGCGGCAGCGCCATGATGGCGGCGTCGAGCTCGCCCTGGCGCAGCAATTCGAGCAGACGCACCGTGAAATTCTCCTGCAGAATCAAGGGCATCTGCGGCACGTTGTCGATCAGGTTTTTCACCAGGGGCGGCAGCAGGTAGGGGCCGATGGTATAGATCACGCCCAGCCGCAAGGGGCCGGCCAGCGGATCCTTGTTCTGCTTGGCCAACTCCTTGATGGCGGCGGTCTGTTCCAGCACGCGCTCGGCCTGGGCGACGATCTGCGCGCCCAGCGGCGTCACCGACACTTCGGCGCCGCCGCGTTCGAACAGCACCACGCCCAGTTCATCTTCGAGCTTCTTGATCGCCACCGACAGGGTCGGCTGAGCCACGTGGCAGGCTTCCGCCGCGTGGCCGAAGTGGCGCGCGCGCGCGACGGCAACAATATATTTGAGTTCTGTGAGGGTCATGATCGTCGGCAAGCCAAGCGCAGCGGAGGGGCGTTGCAATTTCGTCCAGTAAAGATTTTGTATTTTACCGGAAGCCCAGTCGATATAATTGCCTGCCCGGCGAATTTTGTCGATTCGCGTTTGCAGATCTACCCTCGAGGATTCCATGTCCACCCAGTTTGGCCCCGTCGAAGCGCAGGCGTACATCCACAAGCTGCTCACCGTGATGCAGCACCAGGGCGGCTCCGACCTGTTCATTTCGGCCGACTTCCCGCCCAGCATGAAGCATCAGGGAGCGATGAAGCCAATGAGCCAGCAAAAGCTGAGCGGCGAAGTAACGCGTGCGCTGGCGCTGTCGATCATGAACGACAAGCAGAAGCGCGAATTCGAGGCCGAGATGGAGTGCAATTTCGCCATTTCTCTGCCGAACGTCTGCCGCTTCCGCGTCAACGTGTTTGTCCAGCAGCAATGCGTGGCGATGGTGGTGCGCACCATCGCCTCGGAAATCCCGAATTTCGAAAAGCTCGATTTGCCGGAAGTGCTCAAGGACGTCATCATGACCAAGCGCGGCTTGGTACTGGTGGTGGGCGGCACCGGTTCGGGCAAGTCGACCACGCTGGCGGCGATGATCGACTACCGCAACGCCAACTCAGCCGGCCACATCATCACGGTGGAAGACCCGGTCGAATACGTGCACAAGAACAAGGGGTGTTTGATCACCCACCGCGAAGTCGGGGTCGATACGCTGTCCTGGCACAACGCCTTGAAAAACACCTTGCGCCAGGCGCCCGACGTGATCCTGATCGGCGAAATTCGCGACACCGAAACGATGGAGCACGCCATCGCCTTTGCCGAAACGGGCCACCTGTGCCTCGGCACATTGCACGCGAACAATTAGAACCAAACCATGGACCGCATCATCAACTTTTTCCCGGAAGAGCGGAGAAGCCAGTTGCTGATGGACCTGTCGTCGAATCTGCGCGCCATCGTCTCGCAGCGGCTGGTGCGCACCGAGGATGGCAAGGGCCGCAAGGCGGCCATCGAAATTCTGCTGAACACGCCGACCATCGCCGAGATGATCTTGAAGGGCAATTTCCCGGGCATCAAGGAAATCATGCACAAGTCGCGTGAACTGGGCATGTGCACGTTCGACCAGGCTTTGTACGAGCTCTACAACAAGGGTTTTATCGGCTACGACGAGGCGATCCGCAATGCCGACTCGGCCAACGGTTTGAGGTTGCAAATTAAATTGCGGGGCGACCGCAAGGAGCCGGGCAGCGGCGGCACCACCACATCGGACGACCTGTCGATGCTGATCGAAGAAGAACCGGAAGAGTAATCGCAGATGCCCGAATTTGAAAATAAAATCTGCACACGCGCCGAGCTGGCCGAACGGGTCGCGCAACTGCCGAAACCTGTGGTGCTGACCAATGGCGTGTTCGATATTTTGCACCGCGGCCACGTGACGTATTTGGCCCAGGCGAGAGACCTGGGCGCCTCGCTGGTGGTGGCGGCCAACACCGATGCGTCGGTCAAGAGGCTGGGCAAGGGCGACGATCGGCCGCTGAATAAAATGGACGACCGGCTGGCAGTGCTGGCGGCGCTGGAATCAGTCAGCCTGGTGGTCGATTTTGACGAGGATACGGCGCTCGAGGTGGTGCTGGAAGCGCGCCCGGAAATTTACGCCAAGGGCGGCGATTACGATATGGCGGCGATTCCCGAGGGGCGGGCGGTGATCGCGTATGGCGGGCAGGCCGTGGCGATCGATTTTAAGCATGATCGGTCGACGACCAAGTTGTTGAGCAAGGTGCGCGGACAGTAGTATCAGCAGGCGGGGCTGGCAGCAGGGGGACTGGCGACCGCAGGGTGCCTGTCCCATTTAAGCGCTGAAGCGAATTATTTCCTTGAGTTTGCGGCCAAGAGGCATGGGACAGGCACCCTGCGGTTGCCAGTCCCCCCTGCGTTACGCGCCGCCTTGATACCCATTCTGCCGCCAAGCCTCATACACCACCACCGCCACCGTATTCGACAAGTTCAAACTGCGGTTGTCCGGCCGCATCGGCAGACGAATGCGCTGCTTCTCAGGAAAACTTTCCCGCAAGGCCGGCGCCAGGCCGCGCGTCTCGGAACCGAACACGAACACGTCGCCCGCTTGAAATGCCGCCTCGGCAAACGGCGACGATCCATGGGTGGTCATGGCGAACATGCGGGCCGGATCGGGCGCCGCGTCGCGCATGAACGCCTCCCAGTTCTTGTGCACCTTCATGGTCGCGTAGTCGTGGTAATCGAGGCCGGCGCGCTTCATCTTGCTGTCGTCGAGCGGAAAGCCGAGCGGTTCGATCAGGTGCAGCTGAGCGCCGGTGTTGGCGCACAGGCGGATGATGTTGCCGGTATTGGGCGGGATTTCCGGTTCGACTAATACGACGTGAAACAAGTGCTTCTCCTCGATGTGATGTCCCGAATGGTACAACAGCGTGTCTCATTTGGGCGGAGTGCGCGCCACCACGTAGTTGGTCACGCGCAGGGCGCCGGCCTGTTTGAGAGCGCTCGCCAGCGCATCGAGCGTGCCGCCGCTGGTCATGACGTCATCGACGATGCCCACGTGCAGGCCGGCCACCGGCTCGGTCACGGCAAACGCGGCGCGCACGTTGGCGGCGCGCTGTGAGGGCGCCAGGGTCGATTGCGGCGCCGTCTCCAGCACCCGCGCGGCCAGGCGCGGCGCGCACGACACCCCCAGCAGGCGAGATAACGGCCTGGCCACCTCCAGCGCCTGGTTGAAGCCGCGCTCGACCAGGCGGCGCCGGCCAAGCGGCACCGGCGCCAGCAAGTCGGGCAAGGCGTGGCCGCCGGCTTGCTGGCGCAACACCGCATCGCGCAACAAGGTGGCAAACCAGGGCGCCAGCGGCAGACAGGCGCCGAATTTCAGTTGCAATAGCAATTGGTCGAGCGGCGCCTCGTAGTCAGCGGCGGCGATGGTGGCGTCGAAGCGCGGCGGAGAAGCCACGCAGGCGCCGCATTCGCGCCCGGCCGCGGCATCGATAGCGTTCAGCGGGTTGGCGCAGCGGCGGCAGCGGCTGCGCTGGAGCACGGCATCGGCGCGGCAGGGGGCGCAGACGACGCCGGCGCACAGCTGCCCGCACAGGGCGCAAGAGGATGGCAACAAGCCAGGCAATAGCCGTGGTATCCGGAGATGAAACATGTGAACTCCGCACGATGTACACTGCCGCCATTATCCCGTTTTCGTTTTAGTCGCCATGGCCACACCCCAAGCTCCCTCCAGAATGAGCGCGCCGATCGATGCGCGTCAAGTGCGCCGGCTGTTTGCCGACCCGGCCAGTGTCGCCGGCTCGGATTTTCTGCGCCGCGAGATCGCCAGCCGCATGCATGACCGCCTCGAACTGGTGAAAATCGCGCCGCAACGGGTGCTCGACGCCGGCTGCGGCGCCGGCGCCGACTTGTTGCTGCTGCAAAAAGACTACCCGGCGGCCCAGCTGATCGGCATCGATGCCGCCGCCGGCATGGCCGCGGCCGCCCGCGCGCCGGCGCCGGCGCTGCGCTCGCTCAATCAAATGCTCGGCCGCCTGCTGCCGGGCAAGGCGGCCGGCCTGCGCCCAGCCGACCTGCTGGCGGGCGACTTCGGCAATCTGCCTTTCGCGCCGAACTCGATCGACCTGGTGTGGTCAAATCTGGCGCTGCACTGGCATCCGCAACCCGACCGCGTGTTTGCCGAATGGCGCCGGGTGCTGCGCGTGGATGGCTTATTGATGTTCTCCAATTTCGGCCCCGACACCCTGCGCGAGCTGCGTACCGCCTTTGCCGAGGTGGACGAGCACCCCCACGTTTTACCGTTTGTCGACATGCACGATTTCGGCGACCAACTGGTGGCAGCGGGCTTTTCCACCCCGGTGATGGACATGGAGCTGATCAAGGTGACGTACGACACGGCAGCGAGCCTGTTGGCCGACGTGCGCGCGCTGGGCGGCAATCCGTTGGCCACCCGCGCCCGCGGTTTGCGCGGCCGCGCAGCGCAGCAACGCCTGTTGGCGGCGCTGGAAAAGGGCAGGGATGCCACCGGCAAGCTGGTGTTGAGCTTCGAAGTGATCTACGGCCACGCTTTCCGCCCGGCGCCGCGCACGATTGCAAGCGGGGAATCGATTGTGCGTTTCCAAGCCAAACCATAGTGACCGGGAGAGCATTTTTCTTGATGCTTTTGCTACGCAATGAGTATAATCAACGACTAATTTTGTCGACTGGGTCATGCATGTCTAAAAAACAAGCATGCATCATAAAAAGTCCGGTCGGCAGCCGCAACAGCAAGTCGTCGTTCATCGGTGTGCTTTGCTCATCCTTGGTCGATGTCCCGGCGCCTGTATGTCAAGGCGCCGTTGCGAGACGGTAGGAGATGCGGCGAACCGTGTTTGGCTCGCTGACTATAAAAATATTTTTATTTTTTTGGTGGTTGGGGAAAACATGACATATGTGAAGCGACTTCAGGCCTGGTTGTTCGGACTGGCGATCAGCGCCGGTCTGGCCGTGAGCACGGCGGCGATGGCCGCCGATGAAATCACCGGCCGTCCGACGGTCCACCAATTGAACCTGCAACCGCCGGTCACCCGCATCGCCGCTGAAATCGACACCCTGCACACCTGGATGATGGTCGTGTGCGTGGCCATCTTCGTCGCCGTGTTCGGCGTCATGTTTTATTCCATCATCAAGCACCGCCGCTCGCTCGGCCACAAGCCGGCCACTTTCCATGAATCCACCGCCGTCGAGCTGGCCTGGACCATCGTGCCTTTCCTGATCGTCATCGGCATGGCCTTGCCGGCCACCAGGACCGTGGTCGCCATGAAGGACACCTCGAATGCCGATCTGACCATCAAGGCCACCGGCATGCAGTGGAAATGGGGCTACGACTATCTGAAAGGTGAAGGCGAGGGCATCTCCTTCCTGTCGAACCTGTCGACGCCGCGTTCGCAGGTCGGTTCGCCGGCGCTGGCGGCAACCGAGGCGCGCGGTGAAAACTACCTGCTGGAAGTGGACAACGAGGTGGTGGTGCCGGTCAACCGCAAGGTGCGCATCGTCCTTACCGCCAACGACGTCATCCACGCCTGGACCATTCCCGCCTTCGGCGTGAAACAGGATGCGATTCCCGGCTTCGTGCGCGACACCTGGTTCCGCGCCGAGAAAATCGGCACCTACCGCGGCAATTGCGTCGAGCTGTGCGGCAAGGAGCACGCCTTCATGCCGATCGTCGTCAAGGTGGTGTCGGACGCCGATTACAAGACCTGGGTGGCCGGCAAGCAAAAAGAAATGGCCGCACTGGCCGACGATCCCACCAAGGTGTGGACCATCGACGAGCTGAAAACCAAGGGCGAAAAAGTCTACACGACCAACTGCGTGGTCTGCCACCAGGCCAACGGCAAGGGCGTACCGGGCGCATTCGCCCCGCTCGATGGTTCCGAAGTGGTCAACGGTCCGAAAGCCGAACAGATTAACGTTGTGCTCAATGGTAAGAAGAGCGGCAAGTACCCCGCCGAAATGCCGGCATGGAAGCAATTGTCCGATTCCGACATCGCTGCGGTGATCACCTACACCCGCAACAGCTGGTCCAACAAGGCTGCGGAAAACATCGTTCAACCGGCCGAAGTCTTGGCTGCACGCAAGTAATTGGGAGCAGAACATGAGCACCACTACCACCATCGATCACACCGTCGGCCACGACGCTCACGGCCACGAACATGGGCACGACCATGCGCATGATCACCCTACCGGCTACCAGCGCTGGCTGTTCGCCACCAACCACAAGGACATCGGCACCTTGTACCTGTGGTTTGCGCTGATCATGCTGATGTCGGGCGGCGTGCTGGCCCTGATGATCCGCAGCGAACTGTTTCAGCCTGGCCTGCAATTCTTCCAGCCCGAGTTTTTCAACCAGTTGACCACCATGCACGGCCTGGTGATGGTGTTCGGCGCCATCATGCCGGCCTTCGTCGGCTTCGCCAACTGGATGATCCCGCTGCAAGTGGGTTGCGCCGACATGGCGTTCGCCCGCATGAACAATTTTTCCTTCTGGCTGCTGCCGCCGGCAGCCCTGCTGCTGGCCGGTTCCTTCTTCGCACCGGGCGGCGCCACCGCGGCCGGCTGGACCTTGTATGCGCCCTTGTCGACCCAGATGGGCCCCGGCATGGACATGGCGATTTTCGCCATGCACCTGATGGGCGCGTCGTCGATCATGGGCTCGATCAACATCATCGTCACCATCCTCAACATGCGCGCGCCCGGCATGACCCTGATGAAAATGCCGATGTTCTGCTGGACCTGGCTGATCACCGCCTACCTGCTGATCGCCGTGATGCCCGTGCTGGCCGGCGCCATCACCATGACCCTGACCGACCGCCACTTCGGCACCTCGTTCTTCAACGCCGCCGCCGGTGGCGACCCGGTCATGTACCAGCACATTTTCTGGTTCTTCGGCCACCCCGAGGTCTACATCATGATTTTGCCGGCCTTCGGCATCGTCTCGCAGATCCTGCCGGCGTTTGCCCGCAAGCCGCTGTTCGGCTACGCCTCGATGGTCTATGCCACGGCTTCGATCGCCATCCTGTCGTTCATCGTCTGGGCGCACCACATGTTCACCACCGGCATGCCGGTGACATCGCAGCTGTTCTTCATGTATGCCACCATGCTGATCGCCGTGCCGACCGGCGTCAAAGTCTTCAACTGGGTCGCCACCATGTGGAAGGGCTCGATGACCTTCGAAACCCCGATGCTGTTCTCGGTCGGCTTCATCTTCGTGTTCACCATGGGCGGTTTCACCGGCCTGATCCTGGCGGTCACCCCGATCGACATCCAGTTGCAGGACACCTATTATGTGGTGGCCCACTTCCACTACGTGCTGGTGGCAGGTTCGCTGTTCGCCCTGTTCGCGGGATTCTATTACTGGTCGCCGAAATGGACCGGCCACATGTACAACGAAGGGCGCGGCAAGTTCCACTTCTGGGCTTCCCTGATCACCTTCAACATCACCTTCTTCCCGATGCACTTCCTGGGCCTGGCCGGCATGCCGCGCCGTTATGCCGATTATTCGGCGGTATTTACCGACTTCAACGCCATCGCCACCATCGGCGCCTTCGGTTTCGGCCTGTCGCAAGTGTATTTCCTGTTCTTCGTGATCCTGCCGACCATCCGCGGCGGCGCCAAGGCGCCGGCAAAACCATGGGATGGCGCCGAAGGGCTGGAGTGGACCGTGCCGAGCCCGGCGCCGTTCCACACCTTTGAAATCCCGCCACTGGTCAAATAAAACCATGTCCAACGGTAAGAAGCCAAGCAATTCCCGGCTGGGGCTGATTCTGGCCGGGGTTGCGCTGTTCTTTTTTGCAATGGTGTTTATCAAGCGCATATGGCTGTGAGGCGGTAGTGAGATGAATACCAAGCGCACCCTGCGGCTCAACCGCGCCATGCTCGGCAAGCTGCTGGTGGTCACGGTCGTGATGTTTGGCTTCGGCTATGCGCTGGTGCCGCTGTACCGCCAGATGTGCGAGTTGCTTGGTATTAATGTGTTGACCCAGAAGGATGGCACGGTGGCGCGGCCCGAGAACACCCAGATCGACAAGAGCCGCACCATCACGGTCGAACTCGATGGTAATTCGCAGGGGCCATGGCGCTTTCGCCCGACCACCCGCAGCATCGATGTGCACCCGGGAGAATTGGCGTCGGTGATGTACGAAGTGGTCAATACCCAGGACCGCACCGTCCAGGCCCAGGCCATTCCCAGTTACGCGCCGCAGTCGGCAACGCCGCATTTTAAAAAGGTCGAGTGTTTCTGTTTCAAGCAGCAAACCATGCTGCCGCACGAAGCGCGGCAGATGCCGGTGGTGTTTTTTATCGACCCGGCGCTGCCGAAGGAAGTAAAAACCATTACCTTGTCTTACACATTTTTTGAAGTCGGTGGCACCACGGGCAATCCGGTGAAAACGGTGGCGGCGCGCTAGGGGCACTGGCATGGAAAAGAAAACACATTTTCTGGCGAGCATGAAGGCGGTGTTTTGGTCGTTCTTCGGTATTCGCAAGAGAAGCGATTATGAAAGCGATGCGGCCA
>JAQGNM010000433.1 GCA_028291845.1 Massilia sp.
CCGATGCGCACGCTTTGTCCGTGGAGTACCAGATCCACGCCGCCTTGCGCAAGGGACTGGCGCAGTGTGCGCCTGGCGACGTGCTCATTTTTACCTGCGCCTCGTCGGTGATGGAACTGGTCGAAGCCCTGCGGCCGTGCGATCCACAGACGGCGGAGCGCATCGCTGCCGAGGTGTGAGAGATCGGCTGCACACCTGACCCTGACTACAGCCCGCTGGTGCTATTGCGCTGTCAATCCCCTGCTGATAACCGCCCGGGTCGCTGAGTTGGAGAATCAACGACCAGTGCGGCGGCGCGCAACGGTCAGGCCGGCCAGCGCAAGCGCCAGCAATGCCAGGGTGGCCGGCTCAGGCACGGTGCCGTCGTCCAGGGTGACCTGACCGTCGCCGGAAATCGTGTCGAAAACGCCGGTGTAAGCGCCCGTTACGCCACTGTTGAAGGTCGTGAAGACGAGGTAATACTGGGTGCCGGCCAGCAGGTTGCTGTTGAGCAGCGACAGATAATTATCGCGGCTTATGTCGTCATTGGCCTGGATCAGGTTGGTCAATGGGGAGCTCGAATCGAACTGATTCTGGTAAAGAAAGAAGTAGCTGTCCGACGCGTGGTCGCCACCGCTAGCGGCGAACGATGTCGCTGTAATCGAATAGGCGCCATCGAGGCTGACGCTGAAGCCGTACACATCATAGTAAACAGCCGTGCCGACGGCGCTCAGGCTGCTGGTACCGACCGGCCGATTAAACACCGGGTCCGATGCGGTCAGCTCACCGGAAAAGGAGACCGGGACTGCGACGGGGTCTACGGTAGCGAAGGCGGCTTGCGAAGCGAAGGCGGCGGTGGCCACAGCGAGTTTCAAAAATTTTAAAGGCTTGAAGCTAAACATGGGACATCCCTGGAGGTGGCGTTGGAAAGTTCGAGTTGTTCTTATACTACTTGAAGTTACTTTTTCATCAACGAATTATCGCGATGCGTTGCCGTTTATATACAAATTGAAGCAGGAGGAAGTTCACATCTGGTTTGCGGAGACGGCTTCAACTGTGGACTCAGGCCCATGCCGAATTGCGATAACCCGTCAAAATATTTCCAATAGTTAAGATATTTACGGCAGACATTGTTAAAATCGGTGTACTGACCGGCGCCGCCACGGGATCACCCCACTGGCAGGCTGCGGCGCTTGATCCGGGACCTTGCCATTCCCGGTACTTTTCACAATTACTCCCGAAACAGGTTTTCACTTCGTATGATTTCAGGTCAAGACAGCAACTTCCATGCAGCGAAGGTCCCGGCCGATGCCGCCACTGATGCCCCTCGCAGGGCGCCTGACGATCAAGCCGGCGGCGCCGCCCTTGCCGGTGGCGCCGTGCGCGCGGCGCAGCCAGACAGCGTACTCATCAGTGTCGTGGTCCCCGCCTACAACGTCGCGCCTTACCTGGAGCAATGCCTGACGAGCATTCTCGACCAGGAAGGGGTGAACCTGGAACTGATCGTCGTCGACGACGGCGCCACCGATGGCTCGGGACGTATTGCCGATCAATGTGCCGAACGCGATGCACGGGTGCGCGTTATCCACCAGGAAAATAGCGGACCGAGCGCCTCGAGAAACAAGGGCATGGCTGCCGCGCGCGGCGCCTATCTGGCTTTCCTCGATGGGGACGACTATGTGCTGCCCGGCGCCTATGCCGCCCTGCTTGAAAGCATACAATCGAACGGCGCCGACTTCGTGACGGCCAATGCACTGCGTTTGACAAATGGACGGCAGCATCAGTCGGGCTTGCACGCGCGTGCAATTGAGCAAGATCTACGGGCGACCAACATCCGTGCCAACCCCGCTCTCTTGTGGGATACGGTGGTCTGGAACAAGCTTTTCCGGATCGACTTCTACCGTGAAAAAATCGGTGACTTTGCCGATATGCTGTATGAAGACATGTTCCCGATGTGTAAAGCACACCTGTTGGCAAACCACGTCAACGTGTTGTCGCAACATGTCTGTGTCTGGCGTTCGCGCGAAGACAATTCGTCGATCACGCAAGATCGCGGGTCGCCCGAACACCTGGTCGACCGACTCGATTCGTATTTGCAAATCTCGGATTACCTGCAGGCGCACGCGCCCCATCTGCTGGTCCCGTTGCAGGCGAAACAGCTGACCAATGACTTCTTCCTGTACTTTCCTTCGCTCGCGCTCGGCAACGATCGCTTCAAGGCGCTGTTTTCAGGCCGCATTCGCACACTCGTCTCCAGCTTCCGGACGGAAAGCTTTGCCGGACTGACGCCGCCTGCAAGGCTGGTCTACGAACTGCTCATGCAAGGCCGCATCGACGACATCGAAGCGATGCTGCCCTTCTGCGGAAGGCATGCCCGCCACTATCAGACCACCTGCGTGGCGGGACGATTCATCGCCGAACTGCCATTTCGCACCGGGCCGAACCGGCTGGCGTCGCCCATCTACGATGTGACTGAGCAATTGCCCTACGAAGCGGCGGTGACGGACGTGGCACTGACCGACGCCGGCTGCCGGGTTTTCTTGCGGGTGGGGGTGGCGCACCTGGACGCGGCAGCGCTGGCGCAGTGCGATATCCGCTTGCACATGGCTGAAGGCAATGGACGCCAGGCTCTGCCCATGCACCTGGTGCGGCAAGCCGATGCGCGCGCTGCCGGCGATGACGACGCGCCATGTCTGCAGTTTTTCTTCGATGTCGATTTCATCGAGTTGGCGCAGGCCGTCAGCAAGCCGCCCCGGCTGCGCGAATTCGTGATCGATATCAGCGTCGGGCACTTGCATCGCCGCGGCCCATTAAGCATCGGCGCGAAATTGCCCGAGCGCTGGCGCACCCGGCAGTTCGGAGAATGGGTCATCCGTCCGCAACTAAGCGAAACAAGCTTGCAGATCTGGATGGCCGCCACCAAGATCCTGTTGACCGCGGTGCACAAGTCGTCGGACCAGGCGCTCGACTTCGTGCTTTACACCAAGCCGGGCATCAAGCCCGCCTTCCTGCGCTTTTTCCTGACCTTGCTGCAACAACGCTTGCAGAAGG
>JAQGNM010000461.1 GCA_028291845.1 Massilia sp.
CGGGGCCGGTCGGCAACTATCCCGTTGTCACGGCGCGGCAATGGTCGATGAGTTGCCTGCCTTCACTGGACACCGGCGCCGGCGGTGAGGGTTTTCTGGCGCAGGCCCCGGACGGCACCGCATATCGTTTCGATCACATGTGTCATACAGTCTTTGGTCGATTAGTAAGGCGGTCGCTGGTGGCGGATTGCGGTCAGGGGCGCCCTCGAACGCATCGGCAGCGGCCCCTGACGACGCTGCCACGGCAGCGTCGACGGCAGCAAATAAATTTCTGCCGCGCGAACAAGTTCGCTTGCTTCCCACATTAGTGACGGATCGCTACGGCAACTGGGTGCGCTATACCTACGACCCAGCCAACCCTCGCAACCTGATTTCGATCACCGCAAGTGATGGCAGAGCGCTGACCCTTTCCTACGCCAGGGCCGATATGCCCAATACAGTCACGTCGGTGACCGATGGCACACGGACGTGGCAATACAGCTATGTCGACAACCGCCTCGATACCGCAGTGTTGCCCGACGGGACCAACTGGGAGTTTTCAAACATCCACCTGCTGCAGCAGGCAGCCCCATACCCGCCAGCCGACTCGATCAATTGCGACAGCAACCTCAACGTCGCCGCACAAACAATCTCCGCGTCGATGATTCATCCCTCAGGCGCGACCGGCACCTTTTATCTGACCACGACAGAACATGGACGGTCGGATGTGCCAAGGGGCTGCCGTCAGAGCGGGGGCGGTAACACCTATGCCGGCAATCCGCGCTACATTGCCACCCGCTCGCTTACCAACAAGACAATTACCGGTCCCGGCATGCCGGCCCTGACCTGGCTGTACGGGTACGGTCCGAGCAACGCTAGCTGGGCTCCATGTACCGCAAATTGCGTCAAGAGCAAGATCGTTCAGGTCACCGACCCAAGCGGCAGCGTTACGCGTTACACCTTCGGAAACCAGTACCGGGTATCGGAGGGCAGGCTGGAGCAGGTCGACATCGGCTGGAATGGCAGCGCCGCGACCAGCACCACGGTTTCGCGCTATCGCGCCGCCGGGCGGGGCCGTACCCCGCTTTGTACGGCTACGGCGGCGAGGCATTGTCCGATGCGGAGGCGCTCAGCCGCGCGATGCCGGTTGACCAAAAGGTGACAAGCCAGCAGGGCGCCACCTTCACCTGGACCGCGAACACCTTCGACGACTCAGCGCGCCCTGTCTCAGTTACTCGCGCATCGAGCCTGGGCTTTACCAGAACGGAAACAACGGAATACGCCGACAACTATCCTGCCTGGGTGCTTGGCCAGATTAAGAAAGTAACCGAGTCGAGCACTGGCAAGTTCATGGTGGAAAACGGATATAACGCTTCTAGTGCGCTCTTGGAATCGGTCAAGAAATTCAGTTTGGTTCAGCAAACGATGACCTACAACCCCGATGGCACGCTGGCGACGAAATCGGATGCACTGGGCCATTCAACCACGTTCAGCAATTACAAGCGTGGCATTCCGCAGAACGTACAGTATGCCGATGGCAGTACCGAAAGCGCCTCGGTCAACGACGATGGCACGATTGAATGGATCATCGATCCGTTGAATAACAAGACCTCGTTCAAGTATGAATTCGGTCGCCTGAGCAAAATCATCTATCCACCAGAACCCAACGGTTTACCCTGGAACGAGACGACGCTCAGTTTTACCAAGGTCAACTCCAACGAGTTCGGTCTCGATGCCGGGCATTGGCGTCAGGATGTGGTGACCGGCAATGGCTGGACCAGAACTTATCTGGACGCACTGTGGCGGCCTGTCTACACCTGGACCTACGAAAACAATGTCGCTACCGGCCAGAGTATGGCCAAGACCGAATTTGACCATGCTGGCCGCGCCACCTTTTCATCCTATCCGCAGACGGGATTTGGCGCTGACTTGACGAAGGGGGTACGAACCTTCTACGACGTCCTCGGCCGTACAACAGAAGTGCGTGCCGACAGCGAACTGGGACCCTTGTCGACTTACACCACGTACGAATCCGGATTTCAAAAAGTGGTGCGCGATCCCCGTAACAATGTGAACCGTTTCAGTTTTCAGGCGTTCGACACGCCCACCGAAGACGCGGTCATCCGCATTGATGCACCAGAATCGCTGGTGGTGACAATCACCCGCAATATCTTCGATCTTCCAAAAGCAGTAACCCGCAGCGGCAATGGGGTCTCCGTCACCCGTACTTTTGTGAACGACACCCACGGGCGCTTGTGCAAGACCATCGAGCCGGAAACTGGCTCCACCGTACAGTCGCTCGATGATGCGGGCAACGTCACCTGGCGCGCGGTAGGCACGACGTACACGTCCACCGGCACCTGCAGCGAGAGCAGTGTGGCAAGCGCGGCAAAAATATCCTATACCTACGACGCCCGGAACCGCCTGCGCACGACCAAATACGGCGATGGCAGCCCATCGGTAACCCGCACCTACTGGCCTGACGGCCAGCCCAAGACAGTCAGCTCCGCCGGCGCCGTATGGACCATGAACTACAACAGCCGCCGCCTGCCGACCACTCAATCGCTGGCCTTCGAGGGCCAGACCTATACGATCGGGACCGACTACAACGCCAACGGCCATGCCACTCAATTGACCTATCCGGCAGCGACCAACGCGATCGCCAACCGCACCGTGAGCTACGATCCTGATGCTCTGGGTCGGCCTTCGCACGTGGGTAGTTACGCCAATGGCATCGGCTACCATCCGAATGGTGCTGTAGCGGGCTTTACTTACGGAAACGGCCGCGTCCGTACCCTGACGCAAAATACACGGGGTTTGCCAGAAATTTCCCAGGATGCAGGCGTGATCCATGACGGCTATGCCTACGATGCCAACGGCAACGTCAACGGGATTACCGATTACGGTAACGGATCGGTTCGTTCGATGGAGTACGACGGCCGTGATCGCCTTACCGTCGCCAATGCCCCCGCGATCTGGGGTAACGCCAGCTACGGTTACGATGTGCTCGACAATCTCAAGACCAGCACCATCGGCGGCAGGGTCAGCAGCTATAACTACGGCGCCCGCAACCTGCTCGACAGCCTGCAAAGCACCGCCAGCGGTTTTAGTTATAACTATGCTTACGATATCCGCGGCAACGTCACTTCCCGCAACGGCCAGGTCTTTACCTTCGATCTGGGCAACCGCCTCACCACTGCCGCCAATCTCGACACCTACGTCTACGACGGCTTCGGACGGCGAGTAAAAACCACGGCTGTCGATGGCACGGTGACCATCACCGTCTACAGCCCGGCAGGGCAATTGCTCTATACCAGGCGAACGGGAGGACCGAATCCGGCCCAGTCGACCCAGTATATTTATTTGCACAGCCACCAGATTGCCGAGGTGAAGAAATGATCACCCAACTCAATTTGTTGGCGCGTTGCTTGGTAGCTGCGCTACTGCTGTTATTTTTATTCAACGGAGCGCAAGCACAAGTTGTAGCGGGCACCGCCCAAACGCGCTCGAACGCGGCCCGCCCGATCGATCCGCCGCCCGAAGAAGAACCACCACCATATAACTATTCCGCCTTCAGTTCCCAGTCGGTGCCGACCACGATGACCGCCGGTACGGCCTACACGGTCACTGTGAGCATGTACAACAACGGCACGACAACGTGGTCGTCGAACGCCTTGCATGCGCTGGGTTCCTACAACCCGATGGACAATTCGACCTGGGGCGGCGGCAGAGTTGGAATGGCGGGTGATGTTGCGCCGGGACAGACAGCGACTTTTACCTTTCAAGTGACCGCACCGTCGACGCCGGGGAACTACAACTTCCAGTGGCGGATGGTGCAGGATGGGGTGGAATGGTTCGGGGCGATGAGCACCAATTTGGTGGTCAATGTGGTGGCGGCGCCGCGCAACGATTCGCAGTTCCTTTCGCAATCGGTGCCGGCATCGATGATCGCTGGCGCCCAGTACCCGGTGTCGCTGACGTTCGCGAACACCGGTAACACTACTTGGAATCCGACCAATGGCAAGTATGTTCTGCTCGCCGTTAATCCGGTGAACAACGAGACCTGGGTATACAGCCGCATTCCCCTGAGCGGTCCAGTTGCGCCAGGACAGCAGACCACGGTCGCGTGGACAACGAGAGCGCCGGCCACGCCGGGCACTTACAATTTTCAGTGGATCATTTTGCAGGAAGGTGTTGAACTGATCGGCACGCCTTCTACCAATATCGGAGTGGTGGTCAGTGCCCCGGCGCCGGTCAATGACGCGCAATTTGTCTCGCAAAACGTGCCCGCAACCATGGTGCCGGGTCAGACCTATCCCGTCACCGTCATCATGCAGAACACCGGTACGACCACGTGGCCCGCCGGCGATGCATAGCGGCTCGGCCCAAGCGGGCGGCTGGACAACACTACATGGGGAAGAGGCTTTGTCGCGGTGAACGCGGCAATAGCACCTGGACAGACTGCCGCCTTTACGTTTTCCGTGACAGCGCCGAGTTCGCCGGGCACCTATCATTTTGAATGGAAGATGCTGCAGTCTCAAGTCGAATGGTTTGGTACACCATCGCAAAATCTGGCGATTGAGGTGGACACGCAACCCACCACCGTCACCTACATCCACACCGACGCCCTCGGCAGCCCGGTGGCGCGCAGCGACAGCGCCGGCACCGTCATCAGCCGCACCCAGTACGAGCCGTACGGACGCACCGCCAGCGGCGTCACACCGACCATCGGGTTCACGGGGCATGTGAACGATACCGATACGGGGCTGGTGTACATGCAGCAGCGGTATTATGATCCGGTGGCGGGGAGGTTTTTGAGCATTGATCCGGTGGTGACGGATGCGAACACCGGCGGAAGTTTCAACCGCTACGCGTATGCCATAAACAACCCCTACAAATACGTCGATCCGGACGGCCGCAATCCACTGCTGAAAAAATTGGTGGATGTATTGGTCAAGGTTTTAGTAAAAACCGAGCAGCAAGCGGCAAAAAACGCGGCAAAAGAGGTAACTAAGGAAAGTGCCAAGGCAACGGCTAAAGAAGTTACCAAGGTCGAAGCGAAGGAGGCAGCGAAGGAAACAGGGAAAGAATTTAGCAAAGAGAAGCAATCTCTTGTTGAAATGGCAAAGGGTGACAAGAAAACAGGAATTACACCAGACGACATGAAGGCCTACAAAGACTTGAATAAAGAACTTCCCGATCCGTTCCCTAGTAATAAGGTCCGTGGGCCCGAGGCACACAGTTCAGGCGCACCTTCATCACAATCGCCGCATGGCCATGTAGGTCCTGTTAATCATATTCCTGTGATAGAGCCGTGATTATGAATACGCTTAAGGATTGGCTTGTACGAGCATGTGCAGAGCTTGGGCTGCAAATCGAAACCGAGTTTGTGTGGGTGACAAGCGACGGACGGACTTTGCAGCCTGTCGTAAGAATTCGAGAGCTGGGTGGACCAAATGGAATGTTGATTTTTGAAAACTATGATGACGTGCGTCTATGCACCGACGAAGTCGTTCGAGCTGGGTATGGTTATTCGGTTTTGGATCAACCTCGTCACGATGAAAAATATGATCTCGCTTCGTTTCGAGAGATGTTTTCTGATTGGGGATTTAATATCTGAGGGCGAATTGCAAGCATAATGCTGCCAGTACGGCGAATAGTCATGGGGTCATAGCCCCGGGGTCAGGTTGAGGTAGTCCGGTTTTCATGGACATCCAAATAGGGGACAATATGCTCCCGGAAGGATATACATGAACAAGAAGCAGCTACCCTCGAAGCGGGAGATCATTCCCGCGTCACCTGAATCAGGCCCTAAGCCTCGCAGTACCTTTACCGATGAGTTCAAGCGCAATGCGGTATCTCGGCTGCGGGCCGGCGAGCAAAGCGGCACCGATCTCGCAGTCGAGCTGGGAATACGGCGTAACCAGCTCTACAAGTGGGCCAAGAAGCTTGACGAGCAATCTCCGGGCGAAGTATTTCGTGCGCCTGGCCGCCCTGCCATGGGTGAGCTCAGCGAAGTTGAGCAACTACGCCGCGATCTGGCTAGCGCCCAGGAGGAGCTGGCCATCCTAAAAAAGTTAGATGCGTACTTAACTCGCCTAAAGAAGTGAAGTACGCCGTCATCGACCAATATCGCAACGAGTTCCCGGTGAAAACGTTATGCCGTGTGCTCGAGATTAGCCGCAGCCTGTACTACGCGTTTAAGAAGGCCAGGCCGAGCTTGCGCAGCCAGGAAGACCTGGCCATGCGTGCCGCCATTGTCAGGATCAATGCGGCGCATCGCTGGGCTCCTGGCGCCGTCAAGATGTGGCATTTACTCAAAGCCGAAGGCATCCAATGCGGCAAGCACCGGGTGA
>JAQGNM010000438.1 GCA_028291845.1 Massilia sp.
TTGGGGGTGTTCACTGCCGCCAGTTGGTACGAGCGGTTGCCCACCACCAGCGGCTGGCCGGAGCCGATCGTCACGGTGATGGTGTTGTTGCTGCCCGGCGCCGCCGTCGCCTTGACGTGCTTGTTCAATTCCAGCATCAGCTGGTCGCGCGTGTCCATCAGGTCGTTGGGCATCTTGCCCGAACTCGACAAGGCACCGATCTGCTCGTTGAGGGTGGCGATCTGGCCGGCATACGAGTTGATCGAGGCGACATTGGCCGTGATCTGGGTATTGACGCCGGCCTTGAGGTCGTTCAGCTGGCCGCTCATGCCCTGGAAGCGCGAGGCCAAGGAATCGGCGCTCGACAGGAAGGCCTGGCGTGAAGTGCTCGAGCCGGCGGCGGCGCTGACGTCCTGCACCGACTTGAAGAAGTCCTGCAGGGCCGGCGACAAGCCGCTGGTGCTGTCGGCCAGCATGTTGTCGATCTGGCTGGCCTGGGCGCCGTAGGCGCTCAGGGCGCTGCTGGTCGACTGGGCGCTGCGTACCTGGGCGTTCAGAAAGGCATCGGAAAAGCGCTTGATGTCGGTGACCTGGGTGCCGCTGCCGACGAAGCCATAGCCGACGTTCTGGGCGCTCGCCGAAGCCTGGATCACGGTCTGGCGGCTGTAGCCGGCCACGCCGGCATTGGAGATGTTGTGGCCGGTCGTGGCGAGGCCGGCCTGGGCGGCGAACAGACCCGACTTGCCAATATTGAGAAGATCTCCAGCCATGATTGATTACTTTCCTAAGCCCACGATAGTACTGGTAACGGCACCATCGGGATAAACTTGACTTGATTGTTTGCCAATGCTCATTTACACAAGAACATTAGCCCAAGGAATTCGAGATGATCTTGCTCAGCTTGGCCGCATACAGCGGATCGGTGGCGTAGCCGGCTTTTTGCAAGCCGTGCGCGAACTTGCTGGCGTCGGCGCCGCTGGCCAGCACTTTTTCGTAGCGCGGGTTATTGGCCAGCAGCCTGGCGTAATCCTTGAAACTGTCGGCATACGAATCGTAGGCGCGGAATTTTTCGACACGGGTCTGCGGCACGCCGTTGACGTATTCGGTGGTGACGGCGGTGGCGACCTTGCCGGTCCAGCCGGGGCCGGCCTTGATGCCGAACAGGTTGTGGCTGCTGCTGCCGTCGGCGTTCTTGATTTCGCGCTTGCCCCAGCCCGACTCCAGCGCGGCCTGGCCGATCATGAATTTAGCCGGGATGCCGGTGGCTTTACTCGCCGCCTCGGCATCGGCGCCGACCTTGTCCTGGAACGAGCGGATGTGCGGCGCTTGTACCCTGCCGGAGGCGGTGATGCCCGACGACAGGCCGGAAGAAGCGGTGGGCGCAGCCGCTTTCGCCGCCAGTGCGCCGGGCGTGCTCATCATCGCTTCGGCCGACAATGGCGAGGGCATGCCGGGATTCGCGCCCGTCGATGCGCCATCATTGCCGATCGCCAGCGCCTGGGCGTTGACCGCCTGCGAGCTGAGCTGGCGCACCAGCACGTCGGCCAGGCCCATGCCGCGCTTGGCCAGGTTCTGGCTGGTCTGCTGGTCGAGCATGGCGGTGAATTGCTTGGTCGTCTGGCTGTCCATCGGGCCATCCTGCGGGGTGGCGTCGCGCATGCTTTTCATCATCATGTTGATGAACATGGCCTCGAACTGGGTCGCCGCCTTTTTCAACGCTTCGGGCGAACCGGCCTTGGCCTCCTGCTTGAGGCCGCCCAGGCTCTGGGTGTCGAAGGCAAGTCGCGAAGTAAGGTCGTTGGTGGCGGCTACCATGGCAAATGCTCCTTAAATGATCTCGAGCTCGGCGCGCAGCGAACCGGCCGCCTTGAGCGCTTGCAGGATCGACAGCAGATCTTGCGGCGAGGCGCCGATGGCGTTCATTGCCTTGACCACTTCGGCCAGTGAAGCGCCGCCCTTGACCATCAGCACCTTGCCCGGATCCTTCTTGATTTCGATGGTCGGGGTCTGCACCACCACCGTTCTGCCCCTGGAAGCTGGCGCCGGCTGGCTGACCTGGGCGTCGGGGGTGATGGTGATCGACAGGTTGCCGTGCGATATCGCGCAGGCTTCCAGGGTCACCGCCTGGTTCATCACCACCGAGCCGGTGCGGGCGTTCATGATCACCTTGGCGTTGGCCGTGGCCGGGCTCACTTCCAGGCTTTCCAGGATGCCCAGAAAGGCGACACGCTGGTCCGACGACGATGGCGACATCACGCGGATCACGCGGCCGTCCAGCGCGGTGGCGATGCCGGGGCCGAAATGGTTGTTGACCGCTTCGACGACGCGGCTGGCGGTGAGGAAATCGGTGCTATTGAGTTCCAGGCGGATCTGGTTGTCGGCGCCCAGCGAATTGGGCACGGCGCGCTCGACGGTGGCGCCGGCCGAGATCTTGCCGACGCTTAAATGGTTGACCTGCACCTGCGCGCCGCCGGCGGCAGCGCCGACGCCGCCCACCAGCACGTTACCCTGCGCCATGGCGTAGACCTGGTTGTCGGCGCCTTGCAGCGGCGTCATCACCAGGGTGCCGCCCCTTAAACTTTTCGCGTTGCCGATCGACGACACCGTGATGTCGATGGTCTGGCCCGGCTGGGCAAACGCCGGCAAGGACGCGGTGACCATCACGGCGGCGACGTTTTTCAGCTGCAGGCTGGTGCCGGCAGGCATGTTGACGCCCTTCTGCTGCAGCATCGCCATGATCGACTGCACGGTGAACGGGGTCTGGGTGGTCTGGTCGCCGGTGCCGTCCAGGCCGACGACGATGCCGTAGCCGGACAATTGGTTGGTACGCACGCCGCCGATGCTGGCCAGATCTTTCAAACGTTCGGCATGCACGGCGGGGCTGAGCGCCACGCTCATCGCGATGGCGGCGATGGCGAAGAGGGATTTGAGTTTCATCGCGTCAGCCATCAAAACGGCAGCAAGGATTGAAAGAAGCGCGACGCCATCGCCGTCATTTCGGCGCGGTCGATCTGGCTGTTGGTACGGTATTCCACGCGCGCATCGGCGACCACCGTCGACGAGACGGTATTGCCCATCTGGATGGTGTCGGGATTGATCATGCCGGAGAAGCGGATGAATTCAACGCCCTTGTTCATCGCCACCTGTTTTTCGCCGGAGACGATCAGGTTACCGTTTGGCAGCACCTCGGTCACCGTCACGCCGATGTTGCCGGTGAACGTGTTGCTGGCGCTCTGGTTGTCGCCATCGGCAAACTTGTTGCCCGTGCTCGCCGCGATGGTGCCGCCGAAGCGTCCCTGCAGCATGCCGGGCACGCTGGCGCTGACCGTACCGGACTTGTTGCCCGAACTGGCGCCGGCCTTCACCGCCGCCGTTTTCTCGACGATGGCAATGGTCAGCATGTCGCCGATGTGGCGCGCCTTGCGGTCTTCGAACATCGGGCGGAAGGTCGAGGCTTGATAAATGGCGCCGTTCGACGGCGGCGCCATCTCGCCCGGCACCGCGCGCACCGGGGCGACCCGCTGGGTGATGGTGGTCGGGGTGGTGGCGCAGCCGGCAAGCAGCGCGACGGCAACGGCGGCGGCGACGGCGGCAGGCAGGGAGGTGAAGAATTTCATAATTTTATAATTGCGACAGTTTGGCCAGCATCTGATCGGACGTCGTGATCGCCTTGCTGTTGATTTCGTAAGCGCGCTGGGTCTGGATCATGTTGACCATTTCCTCGACCA
>JAQGNM010000482.1 GCA_028291845.1 Massilia sp.
CGCGCCATGCAGCTGCTGGCCGAAGTCGATCTGGCCGAGTTTGCCGACACCGTCACCGTCGACATGCCGTACGGCCGCAAGCGCGCGCTGGAAATCGCCACCACCCTGGCGATGGAACCGGAATTGATGTTGCTCGATGAGCCGACCCAGGGCATGGGCCACGAGGACGTGCACCGCGTTACCGAGCTGATCAAGAAAGTCTCGGCCGGGCGCACCATCCTGATGGTCGAACACAATATGAACGTGGTGTCGGGCATCTGCGACAAGATCTCCGTGCTGCAGCGCGGCGCCATGCTGGCCGAGGGCAGCTACGCCGAGGTATCGAAAAATCCGCAAGTGATGGAAGCCTATATGGGCACTGTCGATGTGGCACTGGAAGGAGCGCATTGATGGCCGCCGCACTGGAAATCAGCAATCTGCAAGCCTGGTATGGCGAATCGCACATCCTGCACAACGTCAATTTGTCGGTGAGCCAGGGCGAAGTCGTCACCCTGCTGGGCCGCAATGGCGCCGGCCGCACCACCACCATGCGCGCCATCATGGGTTTGACGGGCAAGCGCAGCGGATCGATCAAGATCAACGGCACCGAGTCGATCGCCATGGCCACCCATAAAATCGCCCACCTGGGGGTCGGCTATTGCCCGGAAGAGCGGGGGATTTTTTCGTCGCTGTCGACCGAGGAAAACCTGATGTTGCCGCCGGCCCTGGCCGGTTCCGCCAAGGGCATGTCGGTGCAAGAGATTTACCAGATGTTCCCGAATTTGTACGAGCGCCGCAACAGCCAGGGCACGCGCCTGTCGGGAGGCGAGCAGCAGATGCTGGCGGTGGCGCGCATTTTACGCACCGGCGCCCGCCTGCTCTTGCTCGATGAAATTTCCGAAGGTTTGGCGCCGGTGATCGTGCAGGGCCTGGCCAGAATGATCTTGACCCTTAAGTCGAAGGGTTACACCATCGTCATGGTGGAACAGAATTTCCGCTTCGCCGCCCCGTTGGCGGACCGGTTTTACGTGATGGAGCACGGTCAGATCGTCGAGACCTTCGCTTCGTCTGAATTGAACGCCAAGATGCCGGTTCTGACCGAGTTGCTGGGCGTTTGATCAATATGTATCGCAGGCAGTACCGTTGTTCAATCTAATAATTCCTCACGGAGACAAAATGAAACGTAAAGTTATTGCCGTCGCGGCCGGCGCCATGTGCGCCATGAGCCTGTCCCTGTCGGCCCAGGCGCAAGTGTCAGGCGACACCATCAAGATCGGCATGATCACCGACCTGTCCGGCACCTACTCCGACGTCGACGGCAATGGCGGCGCCGAAGCGGTGCGCATGGCCATCGCCGACGCCGGCGGCATGGTCAATGGTAAAAAAGTGGAATTCGTGGTTGCCGACCACCAGAACAAGGCAGACATTGCCGCCAGCAAGGCGCGCGAATGGTTCGACCGCGAAGGCGTCGACATGCTGATCGGCGGCACCAACTCCGGCACCAGTCTGGCCATGGCGAAAGTTGCCGCGGAAAAGAAAAAAGTGTTCATTTCGATCGGCGCCGGCTCGGCCCGCCTGACCAATGAAGAGTGCACCCCTTACACCATTCACTACGCCTACGACACCATCGCCCTGGCGCGCGGCACCGGCTCGACCATCGTCAAGCAGGGCGGCAAGTCGTGGTACTTCCTGACCGCCGACTACGCCTTCGGCCAGTCGCTCGAGAAAGACACCTCCGACGTCATCAAGGCCAATGGTGGCACGGTGCTGGGCAGCGCCAAGCATCCGCTGGCGGCATCGGACTTCTCGTCCTTCCTGCTGCAGGCACAAGGTTCCAAGGCACAAATCCTGGGCCAGGCCAACGCCGGCGGCGACACCATCAACGCCATCAAGGCCGCCAACGAGTTCGGCATCACCAAGAGCATGAAGCTGGCCGGTCTGCTGGTGTTCATCAACGACGTCCACTCGCTGGGTTTGAAAATGACCCAGGGCATGTACGTCACCGACGGCTGGTACTGGGATCAGAACGACCAGACCCGCGCCTGGTCGAAGCGTTATTTTGCCAAGATGAAGAAAGAGCCGTCGATGCTGCAGGCAGCCGACTACTCCGCCGCCACCAACTACATGGCGGCCGTCAAGGCGGTCGGCACCGACGATGCCGACAAGGTGATGGCGCAAATGAAAAAGACGCCGATCAACGACATGTTCGCCAAGGGCGGCGTGATCCGTCCGGACGGCCGCATGGTGCACGACATGTACCTGATGCAAGTTAAAACCCAGGCCGAGTCGAAGTATCCATGGGACTACTACAAGGTCATCGCCACCATCCCTGGCGCCCAGGCTTACGCCACCAAGGCTGAAAGCAAGTGCGCACTGTGGAAGTAAGCTGATGCTGTGACGCCCGGCGCGTGCCGGCTGGTCCGTCAAGGCTGTCAAGGAAGCGGGTCGCGTACCCGCTTCTTTTGCGATGGCCGCGCCGCTGGTGTTCTGCCTGTTGTTTACGCTTGCGCCGTTCCGCCTGTTGCGGCACGGCGTGTTCTTTAGTCCACGCCGGTCCCCCCGGTGTTTTTGTACTGTGATGCCATGGAAATCTTCGGCGTTCCGCTTCCCGCCATGATGAGCCAGCTGTTGCTGGGGCTCGTCAACGGCTCCTTCTATGCCATGCTCTCACTGGGCCTGGCCGTGATTTTCGGCTTGCTCAACGTGATCAATTTTTCGCACGGTGCGCTCTACATGGTGGGCGCGTTTCTCGCGTTCATCGGTGTCACCATGTTCGGCCTCAATTACTGGGTGATGTTGATCGTCGCCCCGCTGATCGTCGCCGGATTCGGCATCCTGGTTGAAAAATCGATGCTGCGCTGGCTCTACAAGCTCGACCATCTATACGGTCTGTTACTGACCTTCGGTATCACTTTATTGCTGGAAGGCGTGTTCCGCTCCTTCTTCGGCGTCTCCGGCCAGGCCATCGAGGTGCCTGAACTGCTGCAGGGCGCCACCAACCTCGGCTTCATGGTGCTGCAGAATTACCGCGCCTGGGTGGTGCTGGCGTCCCTCATCGTGTGTCTGTCCACCTGGTTCGTCATCGAAAAAACCAAGCTCGGCTCCTACCTGCGCGCCGGCACCGAAAATCCCAAGCTGGTCGAAGCGTTCGGCATCAACGTGCCGCTGATGGTCACCTTGACCTACGGCTTCGGCGTGGCGCTGGCCGGCTTCGCCGGCGTGCTGGCCGCGCCGATCATCAACGTCACTCCGCTGATGGGCTCGCACTTGATCATCGTCGTGTTCGCGGTGGTGGTAATTGGCGGCATGGGCTCGATCATGGGGTCGATTCTGACCGGCCTGGGCCTGGGCATCATCGAAGGTTTTACCCGCGTGTTCTATCCGGAAGGTTCGGAAGTGGTGGTGTTCGTCGTCATGGTCATCGTCCTGTTGATCCGTCCTGCCGGCCTGTTCGGCAAAGAGAAATAAGGAGCTGCCATGTATCGTAAAATCGGTTTTACTATTGCCCTGATCGTCGCCCTGGTGGCGCCGTTTGTCGGTTATCCGGTGTTTCTGATGAAGCTGCTGTGCTTCGGCTTGTTTGCCTGCGCCTTTAACTTGCTGATCGGCTATACCGGACTGCTGTCGTTCGGCCACGCCGCCTTCTTTGGGGCGGCCGGCTATTTCACCGGCTATGCCTTGACCGCGCTGCGCTTGCCGACTGAAATCGGCATCCTGGTCGGGGTGGCCGTGGCGGCCCTGATCGGGCTGGTGATGGGGTGGCTGGCGATTCGCCGGCAGGGGATTTATTTCACCATGATCACCCTGGCCCTGGCGCAGATGGTGTATTTCGGCATGCTGCGGGCACCGTTCACCCACGGCGAAGACGGTTTACAGGGAGTGCCGCGCGGCAAACTGCTGGGCATGATCGACCTGTCGAACGACACCACCATGTATTACCTGGTGCTGGCCATCGCCATCGCCGGCTTTGCCCTGGTCGTGCGCACCGTGCACTCGCCGTTCGGCCAGGTCTTGAAGGCGATCAAGGAAAACGAGCCGCGCGCCATCTCGCTCGGCTACGACGTCAACCGCTATAAATTGACGGCGTTTGTGTTGTCGGCCGCGCTGGCGGGCCTCGCCGGCGCCACCAAGACCGTCGTGCTGGGTTTCGAGACCCTCACCGACGTGCACTGGAGCATGTCCGGCCTGGTCGTCCTGATGACCCTGGTAGGGGGCATGGGCACCCTGGTCGGCCCGATCCTGGGCGCCTTTATCATCATTGCGCTGGAAAACAAGCTCGGCGACTTCGGCAATTTCGTTGCCCGCACCACCGGCCTGGAGTGGTTCAACACCCTGGGCGAGTCGGTCGGCATGGTCACCGGCTTGATTTTTATTGTCTGCGTGCTGCTGTTCCGCAGGGGCATAGTCGGCGAGATCGGCGCGGCGATCACGGCGGCTGCGCGCAAGAAGCGGCTGGCGTGAACTTGTTAAAACAAGTTGCTTAAATAAAAGGACTGCTCGATGCAGTCCTTTTTTTATGTCTCCCAGCCCAGCCCTCAGACTATCGAGCACGGATAAGCTCGCTGGCGGCTTTTACAGGGCGCTGGCGGCACACGAGGGCGGGTAACTGTATTCCGCCAGCCCGAAGCTGGAAAAATCGCGCTGAGGCGCTTATAGTGGCTGCGAAGACATTAATTCGATCGGAGCGACCATGCTGGAACTGCGGCCCTGCTGCGAACAATGTGCGAAATTGTTGCCGCCGGCATCGACCGAAGCGCGCATCTGCTCCTACGAATGCACCTATTGCGCCGATTGCGTGGAGACGGTGCTGTTCAACGTCTGCCCGAATTGCGGCGGCGGTTTTACGGCGCGGCCGATCCGCCCGGCGCTTGACCGCCGCAACGGCAATTACCTGGGCAAGGATCCGGCGTCGACCCGGCAATTGGTGCGGCCCGTCGATCCTGCCACCTTCAATGGTTTGCTTGCAGAACTGCGCGATATACCACCCGAGCAGCGCTAAGGCTCTGCATTTTTGCGTTAGATCGCGCCGACGTCTTTTTGCATAAAGATCGACATCGGATCGTCCGCATATTCTCCGAACGGTCCACGCCGCCGGTAGCCCAGGCGCTCGTACGCGATCAGCGCTTCGCGCTGCGGCGGCCCAGTTTCCAGCATGAAGCAGCGGCAGCCATGCGCCGTCGCCTCGCTTTCCAGTGCATCGATCAGGCGGCGCGCCAGGCCTTGGCCGCGCGCGGCCGGGCGCACGTACATGCGCTTGATTTCGCCGTATTCCGGTTTGATGACGATGGCGCCGCAAGCGAGCGCGGCGCCATCGCTGCCACGCGCCACCGCAAATAATACGGCCGGCTGGAGCAGGGCGGCGATGTCGAGCGCGTAGACGTTCTCAGCCGGATAGATGGCATACAGGTAGGCGTCCAGCTCGGCGATCAGGGCGCGCACGTCGGGCTGGTCGGGAGATTCGAATGTGATGCCTGTCAAGCTGCCTCCTACAACGCGGCAGCGTAAATTGCCCGGGCGTGCTCGCGGGTCATTTCCCGGGGATTGTTACCCAGCAGCCGTGTCTGCTTCATGGCGTCGTCGGCCAGACGGTCCAGGTCGGCTTCCGCGATCCCCACGTGTTTCAGCTCGGTGGCGACGCCCGTCACTACAGCGATTTGTTGCATTGCATCAATTAACGCTTCGGCGCGCAGCTCGGCGCTACCCGACGCATGCGGGGCGACGATGGCGGCCAATTCGGCGTAATGCTCGGCTGCGTGAGATAAATTAAAACGCAACACGTGCGGCAGCACCAGGGAGTTGGACAGGCCGTGCGGTACATGAAAAATGCCGCCGATCGGATAGGCGAGGGCGTGCACCGCCGCTACCGGCGCGTTCGAGAATGCCTGGCCGGCTAGGCAGGCTCCGACCAGCATCGCCTGGCGCGCGTCGATATCGTCGCCGTATTGACAGGCGCGCACCAGGTTTTTAGACAACAGCGACAAGGCTTGCTTGGCCAATAAATCCGACAGCGGATTCTTTTTGTGTTTGCTGGTAAACGCCTCGATGGCGTGCACCATGGCGTCGATGCCGGTGGCGGCGGTGACCAACGGCGGCAGGCCGAGGGTGAGGGTGGCGTCCAGTACGGCGACGTCCGCATACAGTTGCGGCGCCACCACCCCCATCTTGGTGGTTTCTCCGGTGGTGACAATGGCGATATTGGTCACCTCCGAGCCGGTGCCGGCGGTGGTGGGAACCTGGATCAGCGGCAGGCGATTGCCCTTGACGTTACCGATGCCGTAGGCGCTGGCGATCGGCTGGGCGTTGGCTGCCAGCACGGCAATCAGCTTCGCCACATCCATCGAGCTACCGCCGCCGATGCCGATGATGATATCGGCGCCGACGCTGCGGGCGTAATCGACTGCGGACAGTACCACCGCCTCCGGCGGGTCGGCGACCACATCGGCATAGGTGCTGAAGGCGATGCCCTGCCGCGCCAGGCTGGCGGTCGGTTCGGCCAGCAAGCCGGTGCCGAGGAAGCCCGCATCGGTGACGACCAGCGCGTGACGCACGTCTGGAAAACGCTCGGCCACCAGCAGGCCGAGACGGTTGGCCGCGCCTGGTTCGGCGATCAAGTGGGGAACGGTGCTGAACTGGAATGAGGTCATGAATGTGCGTGCGGGTCTGATCGATTGCACAAGCTTACACCAAGTTAAGCCCGCGACATGATCGTCGCGATGTTTCACGTGGAACCGGGTTGGCGGTTTATCGTTCCTGCATTTCCTGAGTACAATTGCGTTTTATCTGGAAAATTTCACGTGGATTATGTACTGCTGGCTTTCGCCGCTTTTCTTGCTGGACTTGTCGATGCGGTGGTTGGTGGCGGTGGATTGATCCAGTTGCCTGCGGTGTTTTCGGCGTTTCCGCGCGAGGCGCCGGCCACCCTGCTGGGCACCAGTAAACTCGCGGGCATGTTCGGCACCAGTGCCGCGGCCGTCAATTACGCGCGGCGGGTGAGGGTGCCATGGAGTGCGGCGGCGCCGGCTGCGCTGGCGGCGTTTGGCCTGTCTTTTGCCGGCGCCTGGACGGTGACGCGGGTGCCGGGCGATTTTTTCCGGTTGCTGTTGCCGGTGATTCTGGTCGCGGTTGCCGTCTACACATTTAAAAAGAAGGATTTTGGCGCGGCCCATGCGCCGCGGCATAGCGGTCATACAGAGCGCTGGGTGGCGCTGGCGATGGGTGCGGGGATCGGATTTTATGACGGATTCTTCGGCCCTGGCACCGGCAGCTTTTTGATGTTCATGTATGTCCGCCTATTTGGCTTTGACTTTCTCAGCGCCTCGGCGGCGGCGAAGGTGGTCAACGTTGCCTGCA
>JAQGNM010000484.1 GCA_028291845.1 Massilia sp.
ATGGGACGAGCAAGCCCGCAAAGATCTGATCGAAGCCGGCTATCTCCAAGCGGCCCTGGTCGACCTGGCTGGCCTCACATTAAAACAACGACTTTCCGCAAATTCATAAGGAGTCCTCATGGCCCGAGCATACCTTCCCCTCCCCTGCAAATGCGCTCTCGAAGTATGGGAAACCAGCGGCGCGCGCACCAAAGATCGCTTAAACGAACTGGTTGAACACTACGTGAAAGCCTACGCGATGACGGAGATGCTTCCGGATTTGCAAAAGCAGACGCAAGACTGTGTCCCGATCTGGCAATGGGCAGACGCCTAAGTCCATCGCATTGACCCGCCAATAAGCACCCCACAATTTTTATACAAGGAGCAATAAATGAAAACCGAAACCGGCGTAATGAACGCTGCCAAGACGGATGCGCAAATGCAGGAGGAAGTGATTTCCCAACTGCGCAAGCGTAATGCCGAATTGGAAGCGCAGGTCGCCGAAGGCAAGCGACTTCTGAGGGAAGAAATGCAACGCGGAAACGAGCGCACGATGCTCGCGATGGAATGCCGCGACAAGATCGACCGGCTCGAAGCAGAGATCCAGGCCATAGCGCCGAGACAGGAGCCGCCCGGCACCGTAATGATTTCGGTGCAGGAGGCTTGGGAAGCAGCCGGCGGAAGCCCGGACGTAAAGGCAACCAAGGGAAAGCTCATCTACGAGCTGCAACTGCTGGACACGCTTTGCGATGACATGGACGTGCCAGACCGAACCGAGGCCGAGGCCGACCTGCCTTTGTCCCGGCGTGCCATACCGCGCAAGGTGGCATTGAAAGCAATCGAACTGGCCTACGCTGACCTGGCTACGAAGATGGAACCCATTCTTCGCGCAGAACCGACACTGGGACTGGCCGGCCACAGGCGTATGACAGCCCATATCCAGCAATTGTGCGCCGTGGAACCGCTGCCATACCTCGAAGCGGCCATCCGTGACGCGATTGAACAGCGTGACAAGGCCCACCCCGCAATGTAAGTTTTAACCCGAAATCTGCAACATTTTTCTGAACTCCCTTTCACGGGAGTTCGGAAAGGTCGAATAGCGCCTTTGCTCTTTTCTAACGCCGTCCTACGGCATATCAGGAGCGAAGAATGACAGAACAGCAAATCAATATCGGCGAGCTGACCAAATCCCTGCAACAGATTGCGGCCTGCCCTCGCGAAGAACAGGCCAAAATCGGGGAAATGGCCGCAGCCTTGATTGCCGACGTGTTCGGAAAAACCGACGCAACCCCTATACCCGTCTCCAGGATGGACGTCCTGCAGCAGAAAATCAGGACGATGGAAAAGGAGTTGGTCACACGCGAAGCCGCAGCGCCGAACCTGTCCGGTATTCCCTGGATACAGAACCAAACCGCGATCAACAAGCTGTGTGACGATCTTTGCGACGCGCATCTAGAAGAACATGAAGCGACGCGTGGCAAAAATTGGCCGGGGTCGCGTTTTACCATGCACGAGCGGATTAGCTAACCGCCATCAAGATACGATCATGTTTTCTGAACCGTTTCGGCGGTTTGGCAAGCCTGGCAGTGAACTACGCTCTTTCAACGCCGTCACACGGCAGAATTGGAGCTATAAGATGGTCCAGAAAATCACCAGTAAGCCACTCGCTGCTACTACAGCGTTTGACGACTTAGAAATCGGGCTGGACGCCGTGCCGGAGCCTGTGGCACCTGGCGCCGGCGTCAAGAAAAAACCAGTGAAGAGGCGTGTAACCAAGCCGGCTGATACCCGGAAACGGCGCTTCATCGATGTGCCTTTTAGCGAAAAAGACGAGGCCAAAGCGTTGGGCGCACGGTTTAATGGCGATGCGCGACTGTGGTATGTCCCGAAAGGCGTGGCAAGGAATCGTTTTCCTTGGCCTGACAAGGAAATATCGCCGGGGTTACAAGCAAGGCTCGACGACATTGACAAGGCTAAAGCGGCGGCAGAAGCTGCTCTCGCCAAACCTCCGAAGAAGGCATACCGCCCAAAATATCCGGACGGCTACCGTGCGTCGAAACAGTTGGAGCGGGATATGAACCTGCGCTTCGACTTCATGATGGCCAGTGACAACTAGCGGATATCAGTACCGTATCGAACAGAAACACGTTTTCTGAACCCTCTTTCGTGGGTTCGGAAAGGTGCTGCCCAGCCTTTACTCCTTTACAACGCCGTTCCACGGCATTAACAGGAGAGCAACATGGCAAACAACATCATCAAAGTAAACGACCAGCACTTCAAGCTGACAGCGCGCGGCTCGGAAATGAATCTGAAGTTCGAAGACGGGTGGTGGGTCATGTACACGGTCAACGCATCGGTCCGGGCCTACAACTTCCGAGGCATCCCTATACCCAAATTCCACAAGACGCTCAAGGACGTCGAGGACAAGTACAAGACCTGGGCCGGTATCGCCGCGATCGCCGGCTGAATCACGGTTACTTTCTCTTTGGAATCCTATCGTTTTTCTGAACCCGTTCTCGGGTTCGGGAAGGCCAAAAGCGTTCTATCGTTTACATAGCCGGCCACCGGCAAGGAGACTCAAACCATGAATATCGCCGCTGCGATGTCCGTATGTAGCACCAAAATTCAGCGCGCATTTCAGGCGCTACCGGAATTACTGAGCCAATCCGATGCGCCGTCACCTGGCATCGCACAGGACGCCCCCAGTAATCTGCGCGTCGTCTACAAGTGCAACACCAATGCCGTACTTACAACCTGCCGCTGCGGTGCTCGTTTTGTGCCGGATGCCGGAATATGGCCCTTCGCCGTAGGCAGCGACCGCCCGGTATGCGTGTGCTGCGACAGCCTTGCCACGGAAATCACCTCAAGCGCTGATCTATGCCGTGCTGCGGCTCAAGCCAACTTCCTTTTTCATGTCGACCAGGAAGTCACGATGCAAACCGTTGCCGCGCTGCGCAGCAAGCGGATTTTCTAGCAAATCCCTAAATGCTTCCTGAACTCTCCTATGAGTTCGGTAAGACATTCAATGTCGCTCTCTTTTCAAACGCCGCCCCGCGGCAAGGAGAGAATCATGTGCTTCGCCCTCAACGTTTTCCTCAGCAATCCTTCCAGCAGCAAGGCCGACGCGATCCGTATCAGGCAGGCAATCAACAATCTCGCCATTCCGACGGACTGCGGTGTGTGCAGGACACGATTCATGCCATTGGTCGGCCTGCATCCGGTTCTCTGCAAGGGAAACCGTCCAGTGTGCCCCAGCTGTGCAGCGGGTGCGGTGGATGTGACAACGCCGGCCCAGCGCGATCAAAACGCCGCTGACCTCGCCCACTTCGAAATGCTGTATCGCGCGCCGCACTACCTCAAGTGCGCCTGACCATCCCGCGCAAGCGGATATCCAACTTCTAAGTCGCCCTGGCAACCGCTCTTGCGGCTCCGGGGCGCATTCACATCAAATCTTAAGGAATGACAATGAAAAAGCATCTATACGGAACTGCTGTCGGGCTGTTCATCGCCGCGCTGTTTGTACTGGCCGCAAGCAACGTGCTACCTGCTTCAAGCGGAAAA
>JAQGNM010000495.1 GCA_028291845.1 Massilia sp.
TCGACCAGGTGCAGGCGGCGCGCGCCTTTCTTCAGCCAGTGCAGCGCCATGTCGGCGGGATCTTCGGAAAAGACGGTGGCAAGGTTCATGTCGCCTTGTTGGAGGCGCACGCAGTGACCGTCTTTGAGGTCGATGGCAGGAATGAGCAGCATGATAGTGGGCTTTGTTGAGAACGAAGTAAGGAGGTTAAATGAACATTAAACCGGGAGCTTACGGATTCCAGTGAACGAAATTCTGATACAGGCGCAAGCCGGCGCTGGCGCTTTTTTCGGGGTGAAACTGGGTAGCGACGATGTTCTCGCGCGCCACGGCGCAGCAGAAGGCCGAGCCGTAATCGGTCTCGCCGATGGCGTCCTGCGGATCGATCGGCTGCGCAAAATAACTGTGGACGAAGTAAAAATAGGCGTCTTCGGCGATGCCTTCCCACATCGGGTGCGCGCGCACCTGGTGCACGCGGTTCCAGCCCATCTGCGGCACCTTGAAGCGCGAGCCGTCCTGCTGCAGCATGCCTTCCAGGCGAAATTTCACCACCCGGCCGGGCAGCAGGCCGAGACCGGCGGTATCGGCTTCCTCGCTGCGGTCGAACAGCATCTGCTCGCCCACGCACACGCCCAATAAAGGCTTGTTTTTCGAGGCGCGCAGCAAGGCGTCCTGGACCCCTGATTCGCGCAGGTGGAGCATACAGTCGCGCATGGCGCCCTGCCCCGGCAGCACGATGCGGTCGGCGCTGTCGATATCCTGCGCCTCGCCCGAGATCAGCACGTTGGCGTCGGGCGCCACCGCGCGCAGCGCCTGCGCCACCGAGCGCAGATTGCCCATGCCATAGTCGACTACAACGATTTTATTCATAATGAGTGGCTACAGGCTGCCCTTGGTCGACGGGATCACCCCCACCGAGCGCGGGTCGAGTTCGGTGGCCATGCGCAGCGCGCGGCCAAACGCTTTAAAAACCGTCTCGCACTGGTGGTGGGCGTTTTCGCCGCGCAGGTTATCGATGTGCAGCGACACCAGCGCGTGATTGACAAAGCCCTGGAAAAATTCGTGCGCCAGGTCGACATCGAAACTGCCGATCATCGCGCGCTTCCACGGCACGTGCATTTCCAGGCCGGGGCGGCCGGAGAAATCGATCACCACGCGCGACAGCGCTTCGTCGAGCGGCACATAGGCGTGGCCGTAGCGGCGTATGCCCTTCTTGTCGCCGACCGCCTTGGCGAACGCCATGCCGAGGGTGATGCCGGTGTCTTCGACCGAGTGGTGAGCGTCGATATGCAGGTCGCCGTCGCACTCGATGTCGAGGTCGATCAAGCCGTGGCGGGCGATCTGGTCGAGCATGTGGTCCAGAAACGGCACGCCGGTGTTGAGCTTTTGCTGGCCGGTGCCGTCCAGGTTGATGGCGACGCGGATCTTGGTCTCGTTGGTGTTGCGGATGATTTCAGCGGTGCGGTTCATGATTTCAATGCTTCGGTAAGGGCGCTGAGGAAGGCGGCATTCTCGTCAGGAGTACTGACGGTAACACGGATGCAGTTTGCCAGCAGTCCATGCATTTTACCGAGATTTTTGACCAACACCTTCGCCGCCACCAACTTGGCCGTCACGCTCTCCGAGTCGGCCACCCGGAACAGCAGGAAATTGGCGCTCGAATCGAATACTTCGACCCCTTCGATGGCGGCCAGCGCGGCCGACATCTGGGTGCGCGCGGCGTTGATGCTGTCGGCCTGGGCGTCGAGGATATCGATGTGCTCGAGCGCGAATTCCGCCGCCACCTGGGTCAGCACGTTGACGTTGTACGGCGGGCGCACCTTGTCGAACTGGGCCAGCAAGGCGGGCGCCGCCGACATGTAGCCGAGGCGGATGCCGGCCAGGCCGAGTTTCGACAGGGTGCGCATCACCACCAGGTTGGGAAACTCCGGCAGGTGCTCCATGAAGCTGGTCTGGGCGAACGGTTCATAGGCCACGTCGACCACCGCGATACCCTTGTCATTCGCGCCCATCAGGTCGATCAGCTCGGCCATGTCGGCGGCGTCGTACAGGTTGCCGGTCGGGTTGTTCGGATAGGCCAGATACAGCACCGCCGGCTCATGCTGGGCGATGGCCGCGCGCATGGCCGGCATGTCGAGCTGAAAATCGGCCGTCAGTGGCACGCCGATGAAATCCATGCCGGCAAACTGCGCCGAGCGCTGGTACATCACGAACGCGGGCACGGGCGCCAGCACCACGGCGCGCTTGTCCTGGCGGGCGGTGGCCATGTCGATGATCGAAATCAGTTCGTCCGAGCCGTTGCCGAGGATGACGTCGTACCCTTGCGGCACCCCCAGCTCCTCGCAAATCGCCGCTTTTAAGCGCGCATAGCTCGGCACCGGGTAGCGGTTGAGGGCGGCGTCGGCCAGCCGTGAACCGAGTTCGGCGCGCAGGGCATCGGGCAGCTGGTAGGGGTTTTCCATCGCGTCGAGTTTGATGAAACCGCTGGCATCGGCGACGATGTAATTGGCGACGGCGCGCACGTCGGCGCGGATGGTGTTGGCGATGAGGCGGTCGAGGTTGGCCATTGTTGTTTATTCCTGGTTGGTGGTGTCGGCCGCGGCTTTCCTGGCGCGCTTGGCCGCTTTGCTCTGGGCGATGGTGTCGGCGATCGGCGTCGTCAAACGCTGCTCGATGATGGCGCAGTAGTCTTCATTGAGCTCGAAGCCGGTAAATCGGCGCCCGGTGCGGCTCGCCGCCAGCGCGGTGGTGCCGCTGCCCATGAAAGGGTCGAGCACGATGCCCCCTAGCGGGCACGAGGCCTTGATCATGCGCTCGATGATTTCCAGGGGCTTCTGGGTCGGGTGCTCGGCCCGCTCCGGGTGTTCCTTGTGCAGGCGCGAGACGCTCCACAGGTCCTTCGGGTTGTAGCCCAGTTCGAGCCACTTGGAGCCGACAAAAATCGAACGCGAGCGCGCCTTCTTGGTCGCCTCGTCGTAGGGAATACGCACGGCGTCGAGATCGAAATAATAATCCTTGCGCTTGACGAAAAAGCCGATGGTGTCGTGCACCGAGCTGAAACTGCGCACGCTGCCGCCCATCGACGGCACCCGGCGGTCCCAGATGATCTCGTTCATCATGGTCAGACGCTGCTTGAGCATGACGAAGATCTCGGGAGAATATCTCCAGGTGGCGAAGATATACAGGCTGCCGTTGTCTTTTAATTTCGGGATGGCCAGGTCGATCCAGCGCGCGGTCCAGGCCAGGAACTCGGCTTCGCCCTGCTGGTCGGAGGCGTTGCCGTAATCCTTGCCCAGGTTGTAGGGCGGATCGGTCAGGATCAGGTCGACCGCACCGTCGGGGATGCGCGACAGACCGGTCAGGGCGTCCTCGCAGAACACGCGGTCGAGCCACTCGCTCATGGTTTGTCTTGCATCCGTAATTCAGCGCTGCGCGCGTGGGCCTGCAAGCCTTCGCCATAGGCCAGTTCGGCCGCCACCGCGCCCAGGGTCTGCGCGCCCGCTTCCGACACGTACAGGATCGACGAGCGCTTTTGAAAATCGTACACGCCCAGCGGCGACGAGAAGCGCGCCGTGCGCGAGGTCGGCAGCACGTGGTTGGGGCCGCAGCAGTAGTCGCCCAGCGACTCCGACGAGAAGCGCCCTAAAAACATGGCGCCGGCGTGGCGGATCTTGTCGGCCCATTGCTGCGGCTCGAGCGCCGAAATTTCCAGGTGCTCGGCGGCGATGGCGTTGGCGATGGCGCAGGCTTCGTCCATGTCGCGCACCTTGATGAGCGCGCCGCGGTCGGTCAGCGAGGTGCGGATGGTTTCCTGGCGCGGCATGGTCGGCAGCAGCTTGTGGATGCTCGCCTCCACCTTGGCGATGTAATCGGCGTCCGGGCACAGCATGATGGCCTGGGCCAGCTCGTCGTGCTCGGCTTGCGAGAACAGGTCCATGGCGACCCAGTCGGGATCGGTAGTGCCGTCGCACAGCACCAGGATCTCGGACGGTCCGGCGATCATGTCGATGCCGACGGTGCCGAACACCCGGCGCTTGGCGGCGGCCACATAGGCGTTGCCGGGGCCGACGATTTTATCGACGGCGGCGATGCTCTCGGTGCCGTAGGCCAGCGCGCCGACCGCCTGGGCGCCGCCGATGGTGATCACGCGGGTGACGCCGGCAATCGCGGCGGCCGCCAGCACCATCTGGTTCTTGACGCCGTCCGGGGTCGGCACCACCATGATGATTTCCTCGACCCCGGCCACCTTGGCCGGAATCGCGTTCATCAGCACCGACGACGGGTACGCCGCCTTGCCGCCCGGGACATAGATGCCGACCCGGTCCAGCGCCGTGATGCGTTGCCCCAGCACGGTGCCGTCAGGCTCGGTATACGTAAAACCTTTCAGTTCGTCGCGCTGGCGTTCATGAAAAACACGGATGCGCTCGGCCGCCGTTTGCAGGGCCGCGCGCTGTGCTTGAGGCAGCGATGCCAGCGCCGCATCGAGTTCGGCCTGCCCGACGTCGAAGGCGGCCATGCTGGCGGCGCCGCCGGGGATGCGGTCGAACTTGTTGGTGTACTCGAGCACGGCGGCGTCGCCGCGCTGCTTGACGTCGGCCAGGATGGCGGCGACCGCCGATTCGATCTTGTCGTCGGTCGATTCCTCGAATGCCAGCAATTGGGACAGGGTGGCCTGAAAGCCTTCGGCGCTGGAATCAATCGTACGGATTTGAAGAGTCGGCATATGGGAAATTCAAGCTTGCAGTTGAGAGGCGCGTTCGAACGCGGCCAGGATGGGTTGAAGGCGGGCGCGCTTGAGTTTCAAGGCGGCCTGGTTGACCACCAGGCGCGAAGAAATCTCCATGATCTGTTCGACTTCGACCAGGTTGTTGGCGCGCAGGGTGCTGCCGGTCGATACCACGTCGACGATGGCGTCGGACAGGCCGACCAGCGGCGCCAGCTCCATCGAGCCATACAGCTTGATGAGGTCGACGTGCACGCCCTTGCGGGCGAAATGCTCGCGCGCGGTCTGCACGAACTTGGTGGCCACGCGCAAGCGCGCGCCCTGGCGCACCGCCGTCTCGTAATCAAAACCGGCGTTGACCGCCACCGACATGCGGCAACGGGCGATGTTCAGGTCGATCGGTTGATACAAACCTTCGCCGCCGTGCTCCAGTAAAACGTCCTTGCCGGCCACGCCGAAGTCGGCGGCGCCGTACTGCACGTAGGTCGGCACGTCCGACGCCCGCACGATGATCACGCGCACGTCGGGGTCGTTGGTGGCGAGGATCAGCTTGCGGGAAGTCTCGGGGTTTTCCAGCACCTCGATACCGGCCGCGCGCAGCAGCGGCAGGGTGTCGTCGAAAATGCGCCCTTTCGATAAAGCCAGGATCAGCTGGCCGCTACCGGGGGTGGTGAATGCGCTGGGATTCATAACTTTGTTCACGACTTGATGCGCACGATGTCCGCCCCTACCCGCGACAATTTGTCTTCCATGCGGTCGTAACCGCGGTCGAGGTGGTAAATGCGGTCGATGACGGTGGTGCCCGATGCGGCCATGGCGGCGATCACCAGCGAGGCCGAGGCGCGCAGATCGGTCGCCATTACCGGCGCGCCGATCAGGCGCGACACCCCGGTGATGTTGGCGACATTGCCGTCGGTGCGGATGGCAGCGCCGAGGCGGTTCATCTCCTGCACGTGCATGAAGCGATTCTCGAAAATGTTCTCGGCGATGCGGCTGGCGCCGTCGGCGATGGTATTGACCGCCATGAACTGCGCCTGCATATCGGTGGGGAAGCCCGGATACTCGGTGGTGGAAAAACTGACAGGGCGCGGGCGCGTGTGCATGCTGGCGCGGATGGAGTCCACCCCGATGGTCATCTGCAGACCCAGCTCGCGCAATTTCACCAGTGCGGCGTCGAGGATGTCGGTGCGGGTATTGGTGATCTGGATATCGCCGCCGGTGGCCGCCACTGCGCACAGAAACGTCGCCGCCTCGATGCGGTCGGAGATGACGGCGTGCCTGGCGCCGTGCAGTTCGGCCACGCCCTGGATCACCAGGCGCTCGCTGCCGATGCCGGAGATTTTCGCTCCCATCGCCACCAGCAAATTGGCCAGGTCGGTGACCTCCGGTTCCTGCGCGGCGTTCTCCAGGATGGTCTCGCCTTCGGCCAGGGTCGCCGCCATCAGCAGGTTCTCGGTGCCGGTGACGGTGATCATGTCGGTGCGGATGCTGGCGCCTTTTAATTTCGGGCAGGTGGCGTAAATGTAGCCGCCTTCGATGCGGATGGTGGCGCCGAGCGCCTCCAGGCCCTTGATGTGCTGGTCGACCGGACGCGAGCCGATGGCGCAGCCGCCCGGCAGCGACACCTTCGCTTCGCCGAAGCGGGCCAGCAAGGGCCCCAGCACCAGGATCGAGGCGCGCATGGTTTTCACCAGTTCGTACGGCGCTTCCAGGGTGTCGATGGCGCTGCCGTTGAGGGTGACATGCTCGCCGTCCTGCTGCACGGCCAGACCGGTCTTGGCCAGCAGTTTGAGCATGGTCTTGACGTCGTGCAGGCGCGGCACGTTGGAGAGCTCGAGGTCGCCGCTGGTGAGCAGGCCGGCGCACAGGATCGGCAGCGCCGCGTTCTTGGCGCCGGAAATGACGATGTCGCCTTCGAGGCGCTTGCCGCCGACAATTTTGAGCTGGTCCATTGCTTATCCTTGGTATTCGTCAGGGGTGAGGGTTTTCATCGACAGCGCGTGGATTTCTTCGCGCATGCGGTCGCCCAGCGCGGCGTACACCAGCTGGTGGCGCTGGATCAAACGCTTACCGGCAAATGCGTTGGAAACAATGATAGCGGTAAAGTGCTGGCCGTCACCCTCCACTTCCAGGTGGGTACAATCAAGGCCGGCGGTGATATAGCTGTGAATCAGTTCGGGTGTGGTAGCCACAATAGATATTCCTCGATTAGTGGCGCAGGTTGTAACCGCGCCGAAGCAGGTTGACGGCGACCGCCGACAGGACCACAAAAAACGCGCTGACCACGGCCAGGCTGGTCCAGGGCGAAATGTCCGACTGGCCGAAGAAGCCGTGTCGGAAGCCGTCGATCATGTAAAAGAAGGGATTGAAGTGCGATACGGCCAGCCAGAACGGCGGCAGCGAGTGGATCGAATAAAACACCCCGGCGAGAAACGTGGCCGGCATGATCAGGAAATTCTGGAACATGGCCAGCTGATCGAATTTTTCCGCCCACACGCCGGCGATCACGCCCATGGTGCCAAGAATGGCCGCGCCGAGCACGGCGAACACGATGATCCACAATGGCGCCACGAAACTCAGGTGGGCGAACCAGGCGGTGATAACGAACACGCCGGCGCCGACCGCCAGACCGCGCACCACCGAGGCCAGCACATACGCCGAGATGATTTCCCAATGCGACAAGGGCGGCAGCAGGATGAACACCAGGTTGCCGGTGATTTTCGATTGGATCAGCGAAGACGAGGCATTGGCAAAGGCGTTCTGTAAAACGCTCATCATCACCAGCCCGGGAATCAAAAAGGCGGTGTAGGACACGCCCGGATAGACTTCCAGCTTGCCTTCGAGCACGTGGCCGAAAATCAACAGGTACAGCATGGCCGTCAGGATCGGCGCGGCGACGGTCTGCGTCGCCACTTTCCAGAAGCGCAGGGTTTCTTTATAAAACAGGGTCTGGAACCCGACACTAAACATGTTCAAACCGAACCTCCGTCCATGATCTGCAAGAAGATATCTTCCAGGTCTGCTTGTTGCAACTGCATTTCATCGATGACCACGCCCGACTCGCGCAGGCGCGCAAGGATCTGTTCGACTTCGCTGTACTCGTTGACCCGCAGGCTGACCTTGTTGCCGTCGGCCGAGGCGTCCGACACCAGGTGTTTCAAATCGTCGGGTACCGCGCCGCTGGCGATGTGCACGATCAGCTGGGAACCGGAAATGCGGCGGATCAGCGACTTCATGGTGTCGAGCGCCACCACTTTACCGCCGCGCAGCATGGCGACCCGGTTGCACATCGCTTGCGCTTCTTCCAGGTAATGGGTGGTCAAGACCACCGTGTGACCCTCGCGGTTGAGCCGTGAAATGAATTTCCACAAGCCCTGGCGCAATTCGACATCGACGCCGGCGGTCGGCTCGTCGAGCACGATGACGGGCGGTTTATGGACCAGCGCCTGGGCCACCAGCACCCTTCTCTTCATGCCGCCGGACAGGGCGCGCATATTGACGTCGGCCTTGCCGGTCAGATCGAGGTTTTCCATCACCTCGTCGATCCACTTGTCGTTGTTTTTCAAGCCAAAATAGCCGGACTGTAAACGCAAGGTTTCACGCACCGTGAAGAACGGGTCGAACACCAGTTCCTGCGGCACCACCCCCAGGTTCTTGCGGGCATTTCTAAAATCGGTGACGACATCGTGGCCGTGGATGGCGATGTTGCCGGCATCGGGCCGGATCAGGCCGGCGATGGTGGAAATGAGCGTGGTCTTGCCGGCGCCGTTGGGGCCAAGCAAGCCGAAAAATTCGCCTTGCTCGATGGTCAGAGAAACGCCGCCCAAGGCTTTCAAGGCCTTGTAGCTTTTCTCGACCTGATTGATCTGGATCGCTGCAGTCATGCGGATTTTCTAAATGGGGTTTTTCGCGGGGGAACTGTCAATTATAGGGGATATTGACAGTTGGGCTTGCGTGGGCAGGCCGCCTCGGTCAGGAGGCGGCCGGGTGAAGCAGGATCAATGGTGGTGCAGATCGGCTGGGGAAGCCTGGGCGCAGTCGGTCAGCAGGTGATCGACGCCGTACAAGGTCAGCAAACTTTTCAGGCTGACCGGCAAGTTCAGGAATGACAGCGACTTGCCGAGCGCGCGGGCTTCGCGCAGCATGGCCATCAACACCGCCACGCCGGACGAATCCGACGATTTCAGGAAGGCCAGGTCAAAAACGGTCTGGCCGCCACGAATGGCCGCCAGACCGCGCTGGAGCGCCACCGCCGCAGTGGCGAAAGTGAGGTACTCGAGCGTTGGTTGGACAGTGTGTTCAGTCATTTTCTTGTTTGCTGTAGCAATTACTTGCTTGGCGCCTTCAGCGGCTTGTTGGCCAGCTCTTTGTTGCGGTCAGCCAGCTTCTTGATCAAGCCATCGATGCCGCCCTTGCTGATCTCGGTCGAGAAGGTGCCGCGATAGGTTTCCACCAACCAGGCGCCGAGGACATTGATGTCGAAAATCTTCCAGCCCGACGGTCCCTTGGCCAAGCGGTAGTTCAGCTGGATCGGCTCGCCGCGCTGGACGTTGACGACCGATTTGACTTCCACTTCGTTGTCGGCGGGATCGGCACGCATTGGCTTGAAATCAACCGTTTCGTTCTAGATCTGCGACAGCGCGCCCGAATAAGTGTGAATCAGCAACTGGCGGAACTCGTTCGACAGCGCGGTCTTTTGCTCAGGGGTGGCGTCGCGCCAGTAACGGCCGGCCGCCAGGGCGGTCATGCGCTGGAAGTCGACATACGGCAGGATCTTGGCGTCGACCAGGGCGGTAACCTTGCTGACGTCGCCAGCCTGGATCGCCTTGTCGGTCTTGGCGGTGTTGATGACGTCGTTGCTGATGCGCTTGACGAGCACGTCCGGTGCTTCGGCCGCTGGCGCAGCCACTGCGAAAGCGGTGAAGGCGAGCGCGCTGACGGCGATAAGGTGTTTGATCAGTTTCATAGGCCCTCTTTCTGTAGTTGCGGGTAAGTCAGGCTGCAATCCGCCGGTGGCGGTGCTTAAGCTTGGTTAACAATGCGGCCAGCCGATCGGATGACAAGGCCGCGTTGTAATTTCTTACTATTTTTTCGGTTCAGGGGTCGGACCCGGATCGTCCGGATACGCCGAGCTGATCGGTTTGGCGGGCGGGGTCACGGTGGCGCCGCCGGTGGGCGCGGGGGCAGCGCCGCCGGTCGGACCCGGATCGTCCGGATAGGCCGATTTGATGCTGCCGCCGGCAGGCGCGGCGTCCGGCGCCGGCTCTTTATTGAGCATCTGCATCAGCTTTGGCTTGCCGCCGCCATCCTGGATACGGCTTTGGCGGCGCTGCAGGAAGCCGTCGCGGATGAATTCGTAGCGGTCCAGCGCCGCTTCTTCCATCAGGTTCGACGCATCGAGCACGGCGGCGCGCTGGTCGACCGCTCGCACCCCGATGCCGACGTTGCGAATGTACACCGGCTCCTTGTACGCCCACGGATCGGCCGTGATATCGAGCGGAATGGCGGCGGCGTCGCGCACCGTCGACGGACCGAACACCGGCAGCATCAGGTAGGGACCGGACTGCACGCCCCAGGCGCCCAGGGTCTGACCAAAATCTTCGTTGTGTTTTTGCAAGCCGACGTCGGAGCCGATGTCCATCACGCCCAGCAGACCCAGGGTCGAGTTCAAGCCAAACCGGGCAAAGTCGGTCATGCCGTCCTTACCTTTGCCTTGCATCAGGTTGTTGGCGCCGGTCCACAGGTCGGCCAGGTTGCCGAAGAAATTGTTGACGCCGGTCTGTACCATTTGCGGCAACACTTTTTTATAGGCGGTGGCGGCCGGTTTCAAGGCAACCTTGTCGACCGTGTCGTTGAAAGCGAACATCTTGCGATTGAACGGCTCGTACGGGTCGCGCGGGTTGGGACCGGTGGCGCAGCCCGAGAGCAGCGCGCTGGCGCCGAGCGCCAGCACCAGGGTGGAAATGCGGGGGAAAAACGTCATCATTTAGCGGTGTCCTTTCCGTCCGCGGCCTTGCTATAAATAAATTGATTGATCAAGTCCTCCAGCACCGCGGCGGACTGCGTACTGTTGATGCGGTCGCCAGGCGCCAAATTCACGGTGTCGCCGCCAGGCACGATGCCGATGTATTGCTCACCCAGCAAGCCCGCCGTCAGGATCTTCAAAGAGCTATCCTTGGGAAACTGGTGGCTGGCATCCATTTCCAGGGTCACCATCGCCTGGAACGTCTTGTTATCAAAGGTGATATCGCCGACCCGGCCGACCACCACGCCGGCACTTTTGACCGGCGCCTGCGGTTTCAAGCCGCCGATATTGTCGAATTTGCCGGTGATGGCGTAAGTTTTGCTAAGCGACAAGGTGCTCATGTTGCCCGCCTTCAAGGCGAGGAACAACAAGGCCGCCAGTCCCAGCAGAACAAACAAGCCAACCCAGACGTCGATAGTTTTACGATGCATAATTTATACTCACTCTAATTGTTTCGCTCAGGCGATGTCGCCAGATTCAATTTTTCAAATTTTTTAATTATTTGATTATTTGATTATTTATTAAACATAATCGCCGTCATCACGAAGTCCAGGCCCCATACCATCAGCGAGGCGATCACAACAGTACGGGTGGTCGCGCGTGACACGTCTTCCGGGGTCGGATCAGCGTGGTAGCCCTGGAACAGCGCGGTAAAAGTCACCGCGATACCGAATACCAGGCTTTTGATCACGCCGTTCAACACGTCCGCGCGCACGTCGACATTGGCCTGCATCTGCGACCAGAAGGCGCCCTCGTCGACACCGATCAGCTGCACGCCGACCAGATAGCCGCCGAGCACGCCGACGGCGCTGAAAATGGTCGCCAGAATCGGCATGGCCACCACGCCGGCCCAGAAACGGGGCGCCAGCACGCGCTGGATCGGATTGATCGCCATCATTTCCATGGCCGACAGTTGCTCGCCAGCCTTCATCAGGCCGATCTGCGCCGTCAGCGAGGTGCCGGCGCGGCCGGCAAACAGCAGCGCGGTGACCACCGGCCCCAATTCGCGCACCAGCGCCAGGGCGACTACCTGTCCCAGTTTTTGCTCGGCGCCGTAGGGCGTCAAGGTGATGTATCCCTGCAAGCCCAGCACCATGCCGACGAACAAGCCGGAGACCACAATGATGACGAGCGAGTAATTACCAATAAAATGAATCTGTTCGGAAATCAGGCCGGGACGCTTCATCGCGCCCGGCGAGACGGCCAGCAGGCCGAAGAACGAACGGGTGGCAAAACCGACGCTGGCGATCGACTCGCGCACATAGCAGCCGATGGTGCCGAGAAAATTGCTTACTACATTGCCGCTCATGCGCGCGCTCCCAGGCCCAGGTCTTCATCGAGCGATTTGCCCGGATAGTCGAACGGCACCGGGCCGTCGGGGGCGGCGTTGACGAATTGTTTGACGTACGGGTCTTGCGAGACGCGCATTTCGGCCGGGGTGCCGCGCGCCACGATTTTGCCGGCGGACATGAAATACACGTAATCGGCGATGGCGAAACACTCTTGCACGTCGTGCGAGACCAGGATCGAGGTGGACCCAAGCGCGTCGTTGAGTTTGCGGATCAGGTTGGCGGTGACGCCCATCGAGATCGGATCGAGACCGTCAAACGGCTCGTCGTACATGATCAGTTCGGGATCGAGGGCGATGGCGCGCGCCACCGCCACCCGGCGCGCCATGCCGCCGGAAATTTCCGACGGTTTTAATTTGTGTGCATTGCGCAGGCCGACCGCATTGAGTTTTAACAGCACCAGGTCGCGTATCAGCTCTTCCGGCAAGTCGGTGTGCTCGCGCAAGGGGAAGGCGACGTTGTCGAATACATTCAGGTCGGTGAACAGGGCGCCGAACTGGAACAGCATGCCCATCTTGCGGCGCAGGCGGTACAAACCATCGGTATCGAGCGCGTGCACGACTTCGCCACCGACCGATACCGTGCCCTTTTGCGGACGGATCTGGCCGCCGATCAAGCGCAGCACGGTCGTCTTGCCGCAACCGGAACCGCCCATGACGGCGACGACCTTCCCGCGGGGAAAGTCCATATTCAGGTTGGACAAGATGACACGCTCTCCGTACGCAAATTGGAGATCGCGAATTTCAACGAGGTTGCTCACAGGCGTATTCAGTATTTGGCAATGCCGTATTGTAGTGCAGAAAGGTCAATCCCTGCTGACCGGCGGTGGGCAGAGCAGCACCCACCTGTCACAGAATACAACACTAATGAACGGCCGGTCAGATATTTCCTGGCGCAAGTATTTGTATTCATTAGGAATTTATTTGTAATTCAAGGATGCCTGATCTCAGCGCTAATGATACACATATGTATGTAAGAGCGCGAGCCGCGACCTCGGGTAGCGTCATGCGAGACTTCAAAAAAACCGATTTTGCGCGCCTGCTGGACGAGCAGGTTCCGCTTTCGCTTGATTTATTGCTGTCGCGCAACATACACCACGGCGCCCACCTTCATCATCGTTGTTCAGCAACGTTGACGTGTTTGAGGGAGGAGCAAGCAATGAGGATCGTTTATTGCCGCCGCTGTGCCAGCGAATTGCCGGATACGGCGCCCACCTGCTCGAAGTGCGGCGCGCCGCAAGCGCGCGTGGCAGCCGCGGCGGGACTGATGGCACCGGACCCCAGCGACCTGGCGTCAGCCCGCACAGTCGGTGCGATCGGCCGACGGCTACTTGCCCTGATACTGATCGGCATATTCATCACGGTCGCGATGCTCGCCTACCCCGTCCTGGTCGGCCTGGGCTGGGCGAGTTAAGCACGCAATCCGATTGCGCGAGCCAGCAAGTTATCGCGGCAGATTCGAACTGCCCATCAGGAATTCATCGACAGCACGCGCGCACTGCCTGCCCTCGCGAATCGCCCACACGACCAGCGATTGCCCGCGCCGCACGTCGCCCGCCGCAAACACCTTCGGCACCGAGGTGGCGTAACTGCCTTCGCCGTCGGTGCTGGCGCGGGCGTTGCCGCGGTTGTCCTTGTCGACGCCGAAGGCGTCGAGCACCTGCTGCACCGGCGACACAAAACCCATCGCCAGCAGCACCAGGTCGGCTTTCATTTCGAATTCGGAATTCGGCACTTCGCTCATCTTGCCGTCTTTCCATTCGACCTTGCAGGCAATCAGCTTGTCGACTTTGCCGTTTTTACCCTCAAAACGCTTGGTCGCCACCGCCCAATCGCGCTCGCAGCCTTCCTCGTGCGAGGACGAGGTGCGCAGCTTGGTCGGCCAGTACGGCCACACCAGCGGCTTGTTTTCTTCCTCGGGCGGCTGCGGCATCAGCTCGAACTGGGCGACCGAAGCCGCGCCATGGCGGTTGCTGGTGCCGACGCAGTCGGAGCCGGTATCGCCGCCGCCGATCACCACCACGTGCTTGCCGGTGGCTTTCAGTTGATCCTTCACTTTGTCGCCGGCGTTGACCTTGTTTTGCAGTGGCAAAAAGTCCATGGCGAAGTGCACGCCCTTCAGTTCACGGCCGGGCACCGGCAAGTCGCGCGGCTGCTCGGCGCCGCCGGCGATGATGACGGCGTCAAACTCTTTATTCAGATCTTCCGGAAAGATGGTTTCCTTGGCCCAGTTGTTGACGCTGGCAGGGAAATCCTTGCCGATCAGGGTACTGGTCTTGAACACCACGCCTTCGGCTTCCATCTGTTTTACGCGCCGATCGATATGGAATTTTTCCATTTTAAAATCGGGGATGCCGTAGCGCAGCAGGCCGCCGACCCGGTCGCTCTTTTCAAACACGGTGACGGCATGACCGACCCGCGCCAGCTGCTGCGCGGCGGCCAGGCCGGCCGGGCCCGAGCCGACGATCGCCACTTTTTTACCGCTCAGGGACGCTGGTGGCTGCGGCACCACCCAGCCATGCTCCCAGCCGGTGTCGATGATCTTGTGCTCGATCGACTTGATGCCGACCGGATCGTTGTTGATGCCGAGGGTGCACGCCGACTCGCTGGGCGCCGGGCAGATGCGCCCCGTAAACTCTGGAAAATTGTTGGTCGAATGGAGATTGTCCAGCGCGGCACGGTAATTGCCGTGATACACCAGGTCGTTCCAGTCCGGGATAATGTTGTTGACCGGGCAGCCGGTATTGCAGAACGGGATGCCGCAATCCATGCAGCGCGCCGCCTGCACCTTCGCTTCCGGGTCGGACAGGTGCAACACGAATTCCTGGTAGTTCTTGACACGTTCCTGCGGCGGCAGATATTCCTCATCCTGCCGCTTGAATTCCATAAAACCGGTAATTTTTCCCACGGTCTATCCTTATCTATTGTTTTGACTACGCGGCGACGGTCGAGCCCGGCACTTGCTCGGCGGCTTCTTCCATGCTGCTGTTGTGCATTTCTTCCAGGGCGCGCTTGTAATCGGTCGGGAACACTTTGACGAACTTGCCGCGCGATTCCTTCCAGTTATCGAGCAGGAAGCGGGCGCGCGTGCTGCCGGTGTGCTTGAAGTGGCGCTCGATCAGGCGTTTCAAGATCACCTCGTCGGACTCGCGCTCGCCGCCGCGGCTCTGGCTGTGCCAGCCGGCGACATCGCCCTGGTCTTTCGCCGCGTGCACGCGCTCGAGGTTGACCATGGTTTGATTGCAGCGTTTTTCAAACTCGTTTTTCGGGTCGTACACGTAAGCGACGCCGCCCGACATGCCGGCGGCAAAATTGCGGCCGGTGTCGCCCAGCAGCACCACGGTGCCGCCAGTCATGTATTCGCAACCGTGGTCTCCGCAGCCTTCGACCACGGCGGTGGCGCCGGAGTTGCGCACCGCGAAACGCTCGCCGGCCACGCCATTGAAAAACGCTTCGCCTGAAATCGCGCCGTACAGCACCGTGTTGCCGACAATAATGTTGTCGACCGCCCAGCCGCGGAACTCCGTATTCGGCCGCACGATGATGCGCCCGCCAGATAGACCCTTGCCGACGTAATCATTGCCTTCACCGACCAGGTCGATGGTGATGCCCGCTGCCAGGAAGGCGGCAGCCGACTGCCCTGCCGTACCTTGCAGCTGGATATGGATGGTATCGTCCGGCAAACCGGCATGGCCGTATCGCTTGGCCACTTCGCCCGACAGCATGGTGCCGACGGTGCGGTTGACGTTGCGTACAGGCGAGATGAACGAGACTCTTTCTCCCTTTTCCAGCGCGGCCTTGGCCTGCGCGATCAGTTTATGATCGAGCGCCTTGTCCAGACCGTGCTCCTGGAACTCGGTGTGGTAAATCGCCTGGCCTTCCTTGACCGGCGGCTGATAAAAGATATTGCTGAAGTCCAGGCCCTGCGCCTTCCAGTGCGAAATCGCCTTGGATTTGTCGAGCAAATCGGCGCGGCCGATCAGCTCGTCATAGCTGCGGATGCCCAGCTGCGCCATCAATTGACGGGCTTCTTCGGCGACAAAGAAGAAATAGTTCACCACGTGTTCCGGCTTGCCGGAAAACTTGGCGCGCAGGACCGGATCTTGCGTGGCGACGCCGACCGGGCAGGTGTTCAGGTGGCATTTACGCATCATGATGCAGCCTTCGACCACCAGCGGCGCGGTGGCAAAGCCGATCTCGTCGGCGCCGAGCATGGCGGCGATGACGACGTCGCGGCCGGTCTTCATCTGGCCGTCGGCCTGCACGCGGATGCGGCTTCTCAAACCGTTGAGCACCAGGGTCTGCTGCGTTTCGGCCAGGCCCAGCTCCCATGGCGTGCCGGCATGCTTGACGGACGACAATGGCGAGGCGCCGGTACCGCCGTCATGCCCGGCCACCACGACGTGGTCGGCCTTGGCTTTGGTGACGCCAGCGGCGACCGTGCCGATGCCCACTTCCGACACCAGTTTCACGGAAATCGAGGCGCGCGGATTGGCGTTTTTCAGGTCGTGGATCAGCTGGGCCAGGTCTTCGATGGAATAAATGTCGTGGTGCGGCGGCGGCGAAATCAAGCCGACACCGGGCACCGAAAAGCGCAGGCTGGCGATGTATTCCGACACCTTATGGCCAGGCAACTGACCGCCCTCGCCCGGCTTGGCGCCCTGCGCCATCTTGATCTGGATCTGGTCGGCCGAATTGAGGTATTCGGCGGTGACGCCGAAGCGTCCCGAAGCCACCTGCTTGATGCGCGAACGCAGCGAATCGCCCTCTTGCAAGGGGATGTCGACGGCGACATTGTGCGCGCCGATGACCGACGCCATGGTGGCGCCCTGCTTGATCGGGATACCTTTTAATTCTTGCGTGTAGCGCGCCGGATCTTCGCCGCCCTCTCCCGTGTTCGACTTGCCGCCGATGCGGTTCATGGCGATCGCCAGGGTGGCGTGCGCCTCCGTCGAAATCGAGCCCAGCGACATGGCGCCGGTGGCGAAACGCTTGACGATTTCCTTCGCCGGCTCCACCTCGTCGAGCGGGATCGCTTTGGAAGGATCGAGCTTGAACTCGAACAAGCCGCGCAAGGTCAAATGACGGCGGGTCTGGTCGTTGATCAGCTGGGCGTATTCCTTATAACTATTAAAATTGTTGGCGCGCGTGGAGTGCTGCAATTTCGCGATCGCATCGGGCGTCCACATGTGGTCTTCGCCGCGCACCCGGAAGGCGTATTCGCCGCCGCTGTCGAGCGCCTCGGCCAGCAGCGGGTCCTTGCCGAAGGCCAGGCTGTGCAGGCGCAGCGCTTCCTCGGCCACCTCGAACACGCCGATGCCCTCCACACCCGAGGCGGTGCCCCGGAAATATTTGTTGACCAGCGACTTGTTCAGGCCGACGGCTTCGAAAATCTGCGCGCCGCAGTACGACATGTAGGTCGAGATACCCATCTTCGACATCACTTTCATCAAGCCCTTGCCGATCGCCTTGGTGTAGTTATAGATCGCCTTTTCATCCGACATGTCGCCGGCCATGCCCTGCGCCAGTTCAGCCAGGGTTTCCATTGCCAGGTACGGGTGCACCGCTTCGGCGCCGTAACCTGCCAGCAAGGCAAAGTGATGCGTTTCGCGGGCCGAGCCGGTTTCCACCACCAGGCCGGTGGAAGCGCGCAAGCCGCGCCCGACCAGGTGCTGGTGGATGGCGGAGGTGGCCAGCAAGGCGGGAATCGGCACTTGCGCACTCGATACCGCGCGGTCGGAAACAATCAAAATGTTGTGGCCGGATTTGACCGCGTCGACCGCTTCCGCGCACAGCGAGGCGAGCGACGCTTCGATGCCGTCCTTGCCCCAGGCGATCGGGTAGCAGATGTTCAGCTCGTACGATTTGAACTTGCCGCCGGTGTGGGCGCTGATATTGCGTAATCTGACCATGTCATCAAAACCGAGCACCGGCTGCGATACTTCCAGGCGCATCGGCGGGTTGACGTTATTGGTGTCGAGCAGATTCGGTTTCGGGCCGATAAAGGACACCAGCGACATCACCATCGCTTCGCGGATCGGGTCGATCGGCGGGTTGGTGACCTGGGCGAACAGCTGCTTGAAATAGTTATACAGCGGTTTTAACTTGTTCGACATTACGGCAAGCGGCGAATCGTTGCCCATCGAGCCGGTCGCTTCCTCGGCCAGCACCGCCATCGGCGCCATCAGGAATTTCAAGTCTTCCTGGGTGTAGCCGAACGCTTGCTGGCGGTCCAGCACCGAGGTAAGCTGCTGCTCGCCCTGCGCCGGCAAGGCGCGGCCACGGTTGATCGACAGCTGGCTTTCCGCCAGTTTCAGTTCGCCCAGCTTGATGCGCACCGAATTGATCCACGCCTTGTACGGCTTGGCGTTGGCATACATGTCTTTTAATTCTTTGTCGTCGATGATGCGGCCCGCTTCCAGGTCGATCAAGAACATTTTGCCTGGCTGCAATCTCCACTTCTGGATGATTTTCGATTCGGCGATCGGCAGCACGCCGGACTCGGACGCCATCACCACCAGATCGTCATCGGTGACGATATAGCGGGCCGGACGCAAGCCGTTGCGGTCGAGGGTACCGCCGATGTGGCGGCCGTCGGTGAATGCCATGGCGGCCGGGCCGTCCCACGGTTCCATCATCGAGGCGTAATACTCGTAGAAGGCCTTGCGGTTGTCGTCCATCAAGGTGTGGTTTTCCCACGCCTCGGGGATCATCATCATCATGGCCTGGGCGATCGGGTAGCCCGCCATGATCAGCAGTTCCAGTGCGTTGTCGAAGCAGGCGGTGTCGGACTGGCCCTCGTAGATCAGCGGGAACAGCTTTTGCAGGTCGTCGCCCAGCACGGCCGATTTCATGACGCCTTCGCGGGCGCGCATCCAGTTGAAATTGCCTTTGACGGTGTTGATCTCGCCGTTGTGGGCGATCAGGCGGTAGGGGTGGGCCAGCGGCCATTCCGGGAAGGTGTTGGTCGAAAAGCGCTGGTGCACCAGCGCCAGCGCCGAGATGCAGCGCGGGTCTTGCAAGTCTTTATAGTACAGGCCCACCTGGTCGGCCAGCAGCAGACCCTTGTAGACGATGGTGCGGGCCGACATCGACGGTACAAAAAATTCTTTGCCGTGCAGCAGTTTCAAAGCCTGGATGGCGTGGCCGGACGATTTGCGGATCACGTACAGCTTGCGTTCGAGGGCGTCGGTGACCATGATGTCCGGGCCGCGGCCGATAAAGATCTGGCGGATCACCGGTTCCTTGGCGCGCACGGTAGGCGACATCGGCATCGCCTCGTCGATCGGCACATTGCGCCAGCCCAGCACCACTTGGCCCTCGATGCGGACGGCGCGCTCGATTTCCTGTTCGCAGGCGATGCGCGAGGCGTGCTCTTTCGGCAGAAACACCATGCCGACGCCATACTCACCGGGCGGCGGCAATTCGACGCCCTGCTTGGCCATCTCGTCGCGGAAATACTGGTCGGGAATCTGGATCAGGATGCCGGCGCCGTCGCCCATCAGCTTGTCGGCGCCGACGGCGCCGCGGTGGTCGAGGTTTTTCAAGATCAACAGACCCTGCTCGATGATGGAATGCGATTTGTTGCCCTTAATATGGGCAATGAAACCGACGCCGCAGGCGTCGTGCTCGTTGGACGGATCGTACAAACCTTGGGCAATCATCGAACTCTCCACAGCTTTAATCAAAGTGAAGAGCGAAGATATCGCAATGCAGCAGAAAGCACAATTGGAATAATTAGGGTCGGAGTCGAATTAAATCGACTTTGCTTTGGCAAATATTTAATCAGGGACAGAGTCAACCGGCGCTATTTTGGGCGGCCGTCCGCGCCGCGCGGGCACCACTTGCCGCCGGCTCTGCCGCGCCAGCGCCGCTTTGAACGCGTCGCTGCCCAGGGGCCAGCCCTTGAACACGGCCGCTTCGATCATCGTCACTTGCGCGCTAGTAAGCGCTTGCTCGCATAAATTTTTGTAGGCTGCTTCGCGCTGAAACGGGGTGTTACCCAGCGCCCAATACATGGCGTGGTCGGTGATCAGGGGATCGGTTCGCAGGCCGATGTGATGGGGGTAACTGGACCAGTCTTGCGCCGCCGGTTCGATGCCGGCACTGCCCCCAAGTTCGATATACAGGCTGCACGGCAGCAAAAACTGTTCCGCTTCGATCACCGAGGTTTTGAAGCGCCCGCCGAACAGGCTGCCCGAGCGGGCATATTTGGCGTTGAACCAGGGAACATAATATCGGCCGGTGCGTTGCAGGCAGGCGCCCAGGCTGTCGGCGTCGGGTGGGGTGGCAAGCAATTGAAATTGCCCCGGCAGCAAATTGTAGGCGTGGATCAGCAACTTGTAATGGCGCGCGCTGTCGCGCAGCCAGTCCATAAAATGCTGGTGATCGTCGGCGTCGCGAAAAATCGTGGTTTGATCGTGTCCCTGCTGGAGAACGTGGTGCGGGGCGTGCGGAACAATCAGTCGGGGCTGGCGGGCCATGGCGTGCGATGCGCTGGTAAATAAAACCGCATTTTACGCCCGGCGCCGACTCCGTCCCTGATTAAATTACGATAGGGTAAACCCGGTCGACAGGCTGTAGCCCTCGCCGTAGGCGCTGCGCAACGGCAGATCCTGGCCGAGGCCGGTGCGGGCTTTTTTGCGCAGGCGGTACACCAGCATGTCGACGCGGCGGCTGGCGTCCGCTTCGTCGCCGCCCATGCCGGCGACGATCACCTGGCGCGGCACGGCGCGCGAATTGATCGTCAGCAGATGCAGGAAATTGCACTCTTTTTCGGTCAGGTCGATTACCGCGCCCATCAGCTCGAGTTGGCGCGCGCTCACCCGCAAGGTCCACTTGCTCGGCGGAAGTGCAGGCTCTTGCGGGCGTACGCGGCGGTCGAGCGCCTCGATGTGGGCGGCCAGCTCGGGAAATTTGATCGGCTTGCTGAGATAGTGATCGGCGCCCAGTTGCAGGCCGAGAATGCGGTTGTCGAACGCCACCCGGCCGGTCAGCACCAGGAGGCCGATTTCCGGATACAGCTGCCGCATGCGGGGAATCACCGTGAAACCGTCTTCGTCGGGCAGGCCGAGGTCGAGCACCACCACGGCGGCCGGCGTCTTGGTCAGCGCCAGCCACATGTCGGCGGCGCTGGTGGCCAGATTCACGTCGTGACCTTGCTCCCTCAGAAACTCCGCCATGTCGTCTGCATAGTCGCCGTTGTCTTCAACGATCAGTATTTGGGTCATTTGTTGACTGAGTTTCGTTAGGCATTAACCATCAGCATTACTAATGCCTTTTGCCAACTTAATATTTGTTACCGGAATTATCACTGCTGGACCCGGCTGACGCAACCTCTTTCCCCGTTACAGGGCGTATCGGCAGACAAATGCGGAACTCCGTGGTGCCCGATCCACCTTCGGCTGCATGGCGCATGTATTCGATGACGCCGCCATGCACTTCCACCACCGAGCGCGCCATGTACAAACCAAGGCCGGCGCCGTCGGTGGCGGCGGCATTGCTGCCGCGAATGTGTTTGCCGAAGATGCGCTCTTCTTCGCCGGGCGGCACGCCGGCGCCGCGATCCTGCACGGCCAGCATGATGGCGTTGTCGCTGACCGTGCCGACCAAGGCGATCGCTTGCTCGGGCGGGCCGTATTGCAAGGCGTTGTCGACCAATATTTTCAGTGCCAGCCGCAAGCCCTGCGGCTGGCCGCGCACGCTGTCGGGCAGATCACCCAGCGCCAGGGTGGCCGCCCGGCCGCTTGCTTCGACCTGCTGCGCGCCTTCTTCGAGCAGGCGGCGCGGATTGACCCGATCGGCCCGTGCCACCGTGCCACTGGCGACGACGACATCCGGCGACAGGTAGCGTTCCAGCATGCCGATCATTTGATCGACGGCATTGGAAATCTTGCGGTAGCGGGCGCGCGTCGATTGATCGGCGTTGCTGCCGGTAACTTCCAGTCGCTGAATGGCGCCGTCGATGGTCGACAGCGGCGTGCGAAACTCGTGGTTGAGCATGCTGGCAAAGCGGCGCCGGCCCGCTTCGCATTCGCGCCGTTGCGAGACGTCGCGCAAAATGCCGACCAGCGCAGTGGGCACGCCCGCGCTATCCATCGTAAAAGTGGAAATGATCTCCAGCGGCAGCTTGTGACCCAGGCGGTGCAGCACTTCCACCCCGCGCACCAGCCTTGCGCGGCTGCGGTCGCCCGCATTGAAACGGGCCAGCCGTGCTTGCCAGCCAGCCATCAGGCTGGCCAGCACCGGCGCCACGCTCGAGGCCGGATCGCGCCATTCGGCAGGCGTGTAGCCGCTCAGGTGTTCAATGCCGGCGCTGACGTAGCGCAAGGCGGCGCCAGGCAGATCGACAATCCAGGCGATATCGCCGCCGATTTCGGCGATGGTCAAGAATGGATTGGCGGCAGGGTCGACGGCACCGCCGCCAGCATTCGTTGCCATGGCACAGCTCCTGGTGATTACTCTTCGAGCGGGGCGAAAATCGCTTGCAAATCTTCCTGGGTCAGCACCAGCTTGTTGGCCTCGCCATCGGCCAGGATCGATTGCGCCAGATCCTGCTTTTTCTGTTGCAGCAGCTGAATTTTTTCTTCCAGCGTGCCCTTGGCGATCAATTTATAGACGAACACCGGCTTGTCCTGGCCGATTCTCCAGGCGCGGTCGGTCGCCTGGTTTTCAGCGGCCGGATTCCACCAGGGGTCATAATGAATGACCGTATCGGCCGCCGTCAGGTTCAGGCCCACCCCACCTGCCTTGAGGCTGATCAGGAACATCGGCACCGCGCCCTGTTGAAACGCGGCTACTTGCGCGGCGCGGTCCTTGGTTTCTCCAGTCAACAGCGCGTACGGGATCCTGCGGGCGTCGAGTTCTTCCTCGATCAGTTCCAGCATGCTGGTAAATTGCGAAAATACCAGGATCTTGCGGCCTTCCTGCAACAGGTCGTCGACCATCTGCATCAGGTCGATCAACTTGGCCGAACCGGCGTCCTTCTTGCGCGACGGCAGCGCTTTGACCAATCTCGGGTCGCAGCACACCTGGCGCAGTTTTAATAGCGCTTCGAGAATCACGATCTGGCTGCGCGCCACACCCTTCTTGTCGATCTCGTCGCTCACTTTCTTTTCCATCGCCAGCCGCACGGTTTCGTACAGGTCGCGCTGGGCCCCCGACAGCTCCACCTTGCGCACCATTTCCGTCTTCGGCGGCAATTCTTTCGCCACGTTGTCCTTGGTCCGGCGCAATAAAAACGGCCGGATGCGGCGATTCAGCAGGGCCCGCCGCAGCGGATCGTCCTGCCGCTCGATCGGATGGCGGAACTGGCTGTTAAAAGTTTTTTCGTCGCCAAGCAGGCCAGGCAGCAGGAAATGGAACTGCGACCACAATTCGCCCAGGTGGTTTTCCAGCGGCGTGCCGGTCAGGCACAGGCGGTGGCGGGCAGTGAGCAGGCCCGCGCTCTGCGCCGCCTTCGAGCGGTTGTTCTTGATGTAGTGCGATTCGTCGAGGATCACCAGGTGATAACTGTGCTGGCGAAGTTTTTCTTCGTCGCGCGGCAGCAAGGCGTAGGTGGTCAGAATGATGTCGCAATCGTCGATGCGGTCGAACAGATCGAGCCGCTCTTTGCCCTGCAGCAGCAGTACCCGCAGGCTGGGGGCGAAGCGCGCCGCTTCTTCCTGCCAGTTGGTCATCAGGCTGGTGGGTGCGATCACCAGCGCCGGGCGGGTCAAGCGCCCGGCTTCCTTTTCCACCAGGATGTGGGCCAGGGTTTGTACGGTTTTGCCGAGACCCATGTCATCGGCGAGGATGCCGGCCAGGTCGTATTCGCGTAAAAACTGCATCCAGGCCAGGCCGTCGGCCTGGTAATCGCGCAAGGTCGCCTGCAAGCCGGCGGGCGCCGGCACCTTTTGTACCGCGCCGAACAGGCTCAGCTTGCGGCCAGTCTCGCGCAGCTGCTCGCCGCCATGCCACTGCAGTCCGTCCACCCGCGCCAGGTCTTCCAGGCGCGCGGCGTCGAGGGTCGACAATCTGACCTTGCTCTTGATCTTGTCGCTGAAATACAGCTCGCCCAGGGTGCCGAGGATCGGTTTCAAACGGCCCCATGGCAGGGCCACCCGCACGCCGTCCGGCAGCGGCGCCAGCATCTGGTCGGTGTCGGCGTGCGCGGCCAGCACGTCGGGGTCGAAGTCGCTGGGGGCGTTGCGAATCAGTTGCACCAGCACCGGGAGCAAGGGCACGCGCTTCTGGTTGACGACGATGCCCAGCTCCAGCTCGAACCAGGCGTTGTTGGCTTCGGCGGGCTGGTCGATGTCGGCGTACCACTGTTCCACCGCCGCCACGTCGTAACGATAATGCCTGGCGCGCTGGATATGCCAGCCGGCCTGCTCCAGCTGTTCGATGCCGCCAGCGGCAAAGCGGATCCAGTGCGCCTGCGATTCAAGCTGCACGGCGCCAGCCAGCCCGTTCAAGGGCGGCGTGGCCGGCTTTCTGAAGCCGAGCGCTTTCAAGGTGGCCAGCGCGGCCGCTTCGGCGTCGCCCTGGCGGGCGATGACTTCGGTGACGTCGCCCTGCTGGCGCACCACCCGTTGGTCGGGATCGAACGACACCCGTTCGCCATCGTAATCGAACGACAGTACGGCGACATCGTGCCAGCGCTGCCCGGCGCCATCGGCCAGTTGCACACTGTCCAGTTGCAACCAGGGTTGTGGGCTGACGTCGTCGCGCAGCTTCTGGGTCAGCGGCTGCGGCAGCGGCATCAGTTGCTGCAAGCCATGCGCCAGCAGCAGTTGCGAGACGCGTTTTTTATCATTGCCGGCCAGCGCCGGCGCCTGCGCCACCAGCGCCTGCAGCTCGGCCAGCGAAATGTCGACGCCGCCGCGGTTCAGTTCCAGCGCGCCGCACGACAAGTTGTCGATATACCATGGCGGGTCAGTCGGCAGCATGTAATCGATCTGGTCGGCGGCGCTGTGTGTGGCGCCCTTGGCCGGTTCCACTTGCCAGCCCAGCCGCGCAGTGCGGCCTTCGTCGCGCCACACCAAATTCGCCTTGCGCACGGCGCCCGCTTGCAGGGGATAGATCAGGCCGTTCGACATGTCGGGCCAGGAGTTGGCCCATAATAATTTGTCTTGTTCCAGCAACATTTGCAGCAGGATTGCGCCGATTTTTCCCTTTGGTTCGGTGGCCGTGCTGGTTTGCGAGGCGCCGCTGCGCATGGCGATGAAGAAACGCACCAAGTCTTCGTCGTCGCCTTCCAGGTAGGCCGGCGGCGCCGACAGCAGCGAAAACACTTCGCTGACCGGGCTGGCGGCAGCGACTTCACCGTTCGGCCGCAACCTGGCCTTGCACAGGCACAGGGCGACATGGCGGCCGCCGCTGGTGGGCGCCAGCACATAGACAAATTTGTACTGGATGGCCTTCGGGTCCTTGATGTCGGCATTGAGCTTGGGACGGGGATGGGCGGCGGCATCGACCCGCTGCAACCAGCTGGCGACGGGCGCGGCCAGCGCCGCGCCGTGCAGGGGAATCCCGGGCAGGACCGGAGCGGCGGCGGGCGTTACAGGCCCGCCGGGGCCTTCCAGGTTGTCGTCGCGCGGAATTTCCGAGTTGTGCATTGTTCTTTGCATTCTGTATCAAAAAAGACAAGACCCGATATTATGCGCCATCCTGCCCACTCTCGCCGAGCGCCGTGGCATTGCCGTCTTGCAGGATCGGTCGCTGCTCAAAAAAGATTCCCAAATACAAATTCAGCTGCGTCCGTCTGACATCATCGCCTGAATAAGCCGCCAAGACAAGCCACCGTGATCGTCAGTTTGACCGCCGCGCCGGGCCCGGCCACAAACAAATGATGGTGTTCACATTGCTTCGCAGCCGCTATGATTCCGCCTCGATTTAAAGGAATTCCCATGCTTGCATCGATTGAACAACGCCTCGCCCTGGAACTGGCCGCCAAACCGGTCCAGGTAGCCGCCGCCATTGCCCTGCTCGACGAAGGCGCCACCGTGCCCTTCATTGCCCGTTACCGCAAGGAAGCCACAGGAGGCCTCGACGACATTCAGCTGCGCCTGCTGGAGGAGAGATTGCGCTACCTGCGCGAGTTGGAAGAGCGCAGAAGCGCCATCATTGCCTCGATCACCGAACAGAACAAGATGACCCCGGCCCTGCTCGAGGCGATTTCCCTGGCCGCGGACAAGACCCGGCTGGAAGACTTGTATTTGCCATATAAACAAAAGCGCCGCACCAAGGCGCAGATCGCCATCGAGGCGGGCCTTTCTCCGCTGGCCGAGGCGCTGCTGGCCGATCCGACCCTGTCTCCCGAAGAAACCGCCGGCGCCTACCTGCGCGAGCCGTTTACTAGCCCTGATGGCAACAACCCCGGCGTGCTCGATACCAAGGCAGCGCTCGACGGCGCGCGCCAGATCCTGATGGAGCGCTTCGCCGAAGACGCCACCTTGCTGGCCGCCTTGCGCGAGTACGTGCGCGAGCATGGCGTGGTGCAGTCTAAAGTTGTCGAAGGCAAGCAGGACGAGGGCGAAAAATTCGCCGACTATTTTGATTATTCGGAAAACCTGGCGACCGTTCCCTCGCACCGCGCGCTGGCGCTGTTGCGCGGACGGCGCGAAGGTATCCTGGACGTCATCCTGCGCCTTGACACCGAGGCGGAAAAGCCGAAATGGGACGCGCCTTTAAATCCCTGCGAGAGCCGGATTGCCGCCCGCTTCGGCATCAAGGGGCAAGGCCGCCCTGCCGACAAGTGGTTGACGGACACCGCGCGCTGGACCTGGCGGGTGAAAAGTTTCATGCACCTGGAAACGGAATTGATGGGCGCACTGCGCGACAAGGCC
>JAQGNM010000514.1 GCA_028291845.1 Massilia sp.
GCCAGGTCTTCCAGCCTGATCGGCGAATGGTTCAGCAGCGGATGGCCGTCCGGGACCACGATCAGGTGGCTCCAGCGGTAGCACGGGAACGACACCAGGTCCGGAAACTGCGACAGGCCCTCGGTGGCGATGCCGATGTCCGCTTTACCGGACAACACCCACTCGGCGATATGGTCCGGCGCGCTTTGCTGCAGGGCGATGCGGACATCGGGAAAGGCGCTGCGGAACGATTGCACCGCCTTCGGCAGGGCGTAGCGCGCCTGCGTGTGGGTGGCGGCGATGCTGAGCGTTCCGGTCTTCTTGCCGGCATATTCCAGGCTGGCCTGCTGCAGGTTTTCCGCCTCCACCAGCAAGCGGTCGACGATTTTCAGGATTCCCTTGCCGGGATCGGTCAGACCGGTCAGGCGCTTGCCGTTTCTCTCGAAAATGACCACGCCCAGCTCCTCTTCGAGTTCGCGAATCTGGCGGCTGACACCCGGCTGCGAGGTGAACAGCGCGTTCGCCACTTCGGTCAGATTGTAGCCGCGGCGCGCCGCTTCGCGGATCGAGCGTAACTGTTGAAAGTTCATATCGCGGCTCCCTCGTCGACAAATACCTGCATGCGGCGCGGACGCACCACCAGGGTCTCGCCATCTTTTAAAGCGAGCTGGCGAAAGCGTTCGTTGGGAATCACCGCCTCGATCAGTTCCTGGTTGTCGGCGCGTTCCAGATCGAGTTGCGCCAGCGGGCCGATGGCGTGCGCGCGGCGCAGGCGCACCACGATGCCGTCGCCTCCGGCCGGGCCGCGGTCGACGTCCAGATCGTGCGGCCGCACGTAGGCGATGCCCTTGCCGTCCTGCACCAGCTTGTGATCGGGCACGCTGAAATTGGCGCCGCCGGTGGCCAGCACGCCATCGTGCACCCGGCCGTGGAACAGGTTGACGTTGCCGAGAAAGCCGTAAACAAACGGCGACGCCGGCGCGTTATACACCGAATCCGGTGTGCCCAACTGCTCCACGTGACCCTTGTTCATCAACACCACCTGGTCGGCCACTTCGAGCGCCTCTTCCTGGTCATGGGTGACGAAAATGCTGGTCACGTGCAGCTCGTCGTGCAGGCGGCGCAGCCAGCGGCGCAGTTCTTTTCGCACCTTGGCGTCGAGCGCGCCGAACGGCTCGTCGAGCAGCAGTACGCGCGGCTCGACCGCCAGCGCGCGCGCCAGGGCAATGCGCTGGCGCTGGCCGCCCGACAGCTGCGGCGGATAGCGGTCGGCCAGCCAGTCGAGCTGCACCAGTTCGAGCAGCTGCTGTACCTTGTGGCGGATCTGCTGCTCGGACGGCCGGTCCTTGCGGGGCCGCACGCGCAAGCCGAACGCCACGTTCTCGAACACCGTCATGTGCTTGAACAGGGCGTAGTGCTGAAACACGAAGCCGACCTGGCGCTCGCGCACGTGGCGGTTGGAGGCATCCTCGCCGTCGAGCAGCACGTGGCCGGAGTCGGGGTGTTCGAGGCCGGCGATGATGCGCAGCAGCGTGGTCTTGCCGCAGCCGGAGGGACCCAGCAGCGCGGTCAACTCACCGTTGGGGAACTTCAGCGAGACGTCGTCGAGCGCGGTGAACTGGCCGAACTGCTTGCGGATGTTTTGGACTTCGATGGTCATGCGCTTTGCTCCTGAATGATTCGCTCCTGGATGCCGATGTTTGCAACGTCGTCGTCATTGTTCTGCGACTGGTGCAGCCGCCACTCGATCACCGATTTGATCGCCAGGGTCACCAGCGCCAACAGGGCGAGCAAGGATGCAATGGCAAACGCCGCGGCGAAGTTGTCTTCGTTGTAGAGAATCTCGACCTGCAGCGGCATGGTGTTGGTTTCGCCGCGGATATGGCCCGACACCACCGACACTGCGCCGAATTCGCCCATGGCGCGGGCGTTACACAGGATCACCCCGTACAGCAGGCCCCACTTGATGTTCGGCAGAGTCACCCTTCTGAAGGTATTCCAGCCGGAGGCGCCCAGCACCAGCGCCGCCTCTTCCTCCTCGGTGCCCTGCGACTGCATCAGGGGAATCAGTTCGCGGGCGACGAACGGATAGGTGATGAACACGGTCGCCAGCACGATGCCGGGCACGGCAAACAGGATCTTGATGTCGTGCGCCTGCAGCCACGGGCCGAACCAGCCCTGGGCGCCGAACAGCAGCACGTAGATCAAACCGGAGATCACCGGAGAGACCGAAAACGGCAGGTCGATCAGGGTCAGCAAAACGCTCTTGCCGCGGAATTCGAATTTGGCGATCGCCCACGAGGCGGCGATGCCGAACACCAGATTGAGCGGTACCGCGATACCCGCGGCGATCAGGGTCAGCTTGATGGCCGAGATGGCGTCGGGATCGGTGATCGAGGCCAGGTAGGCTTGCCAGCCTTTTTTGAAAGCCTCGGCAAACACCGCCACCAGCGGCACGAACAGGAACAAGGTCAAGAACAGCAGCGCGACGACGATCAGGGAGAGGCGGATCCAGGCCGGCTCGAACACGTTCGAGTTGGTCGGCAGCTCGCCGCGGCGTACTTGTTTGACGGCGGATTTCAAAGGTACTGCGCCAGCCGGTTGCGGCAAGGCGGGTGCGTTCACTGAAGCACTCATTTCTTCCTCCCGCCGCCGCTGCGGCTGCGTGTCCACGCCTGCAGCAGATTGATCATCAGCAGCATCGCGAACGAGGCCAGCAACATCACCACGGCGATCGCGGTGGCGCCGGTGTAATCGTACTGCTCCAGCTTGGTGATGATGAACAGCGGCGTGATCTCGGACACCATCGGCATGTTGCCGGCGATGAAAATGACGGAACCGTATTCGCCGGTGGCGCGCGCGAACGCCAGCGCGAAGCCGGTCAGCATGGCCGGCATGATGGTGGGGAATACCACGCGGGCAAAAATCTGCCACGAGGAAGCACCCAGGCTGGCGGCCGCCTCTTCCAGCTCGCGCTCGGCCTCTTCCAGCACCGGCTGCACGGTACGCACGACAAACGGCAAACCGATAAAGGTCA
>JAQGNM010000592.1 GCA_028291845.1 Massilia sp.
TCATTCCAACACGGTCTCATCTATCGCAGGGCCGTATGGGCAACTCGGACGAGCTTGTGTTCAAATGACGGCACTGCCCCTAATGAACCCCTGACCATGGTCGTGACGGAGTCCCGCTGGCCCCCATAAACCTCCGCCTACCGCAGTGGCCAGAACCACACTGTCGTGGACATCCAATAGCAGTCTTCCTCGCAAGCTGGGCCCCAGTCGCCAGGCGCCACCAAATCGATGTGACCTTGCCCAATGAGTCCGCCATACAGGCTAAAGAAGCTGATCACGCCATGTCGACTCCCGATGCCCTTTCTCGCCGCTTCTCCACCAGCATAAATTTCTGGCGGCCCCCACACGGATCGTTGAGCGAGGAATTTGGAAAGCTCCCGCTGGCTTGGCTGTAGCTGGCGCCCCTTGTACTTGCCGCTTTTGACGACGAGTCGCGGGCACGGCGTGACGATGCCGGACCCGTTGAGCGCCAAGCTCATACGAATCGCACAGGTATTGTTCCATGCCGGCTGGTCCGCGTAAGCTGGGTGCCCGATCCACAAATACAGCTCAGACGCCAGGACGCTGCGTTTATCAGGGTAGTGCCTATGCATCACGGCAAACGGTGGGCGGGTCATGGCTTGCGCTCCTCCGTACAAGGGTTTTTCACGCGCCAGATTTCGACAAGTAAGTCTGCGGCGTTGCGCTTGAGTTGCACCCGCGGCATGCCCTTGATACCGTCGATCACCTCGTCCTCCAGTTGCCCGGGCTTTGGCCGGCGCACCGTGCCGTAGCACCATCCTTTGCCCTCCGTCGCGTCGTGCACGCCGTGGATATAGAGTTTGGCCCGCTGCTCGTCCATGTGAATATCGAGATTGCTTTTGCCGGCCGGCTGCGGGAATGCCACGAGTGCAAGGAGCCGTTCGCCGGTCATCCACGGCGCCTGCTTCACCGTCTGCGCGCTGGCTGGCGCCGCCAACGCGAGCGCCAAGAGAAATAGCGCGCGCATCATGCAATCCTGTTCGTCGCCAGATCCCACCCTCCAGAGGTATTCCCGCTGGCACCGCCGGCGATTTTCTGCTGAGTATACTTCCACTTTACCTTGGAGAATTTGAGACCCAGGCTTTCGATCGGCGCGCTGCCTTCGCCGAACGACGGCGCGATATGCCCAATCAGTACATTCTCGAGTTCGACCTCCAGATACTTCACCGGCACGCCGGCGCCGTCCGCGCGCTGGAACTCCAGCTTGGCCTTGGGAATCGTCTTACCGCAGGCGCACGTCTGCGCCAGGATGGGAGAGGACAGGTCGACCAACTTGCTTATGCTGATTTCGCTTAGTTCTGCACGCTCGGCCGTGTGGCCGCCGCCGGTCGATGCGGTCGCACTTTTGGGCTGGTGAATCGACCAGTTCACCGATAGGCATTCGATCCAGCCAACGTGTCTGGAGTCGGCCGACTCCCCCTTGATGCCGTCAATTTGTAGATAAAAATCCGCTGCCATCATAACCTCCGTAATTGAGACGTCATTTTTGATGGGAAACAGGAACGCCGACTTGCAAACAGTCAACCTTGCGCCGAGGTGGCCCAGCCCTGTCCAACCTCCCTCCGGCGGACTCGCAACAGCGAAGCGGAGGGTCGCAGCGACGCAGAGGGTCTCACAAACATACATAAGCTCGGCTATCCAATCCGACTCGACCGCTAACCCACGTCTTTGCGACAGCTCAACATCCAGCAACCCACCACTGTCCGGGCCACTGACAAAGGAATGGCAGATCACATCCACGAACGTAAATGAGCTGCCGGTTGAGGCTGACTTCTGCGTTCTGGTGGGGCTCGTGTCTAGTTGCGACCGATGATCCGATCGCCTAAGCAAGCAGGATCTATTCGATACACCCGGCGTCGGCCGTTCCGTCGTCATCCATTTCCGCGAATATCCTTTTGCCCTTGGCGCAACATGTGCGTCGTCTGGCGAACGCGATGAAGGAGCGCACAACTATGTCAAGTCGCGCAGCCAACCAAGCTCGGCGCCCCAAGAATATTGCTCATAGATGAATTATGACTCACCAGTCATTTAATTGTTGACAGATGCCGTATCGCCGAATATTCTTGTTTGGAAGAATTGCAAAATCTGCTAATGAACACTTATGCCGAAAGATGACTGACATGAACGTGGCTCAAATCCTTGCCGATGCGGCACCGCTGTTTCACGGCAAGCCGCTGTTTCGCTACAACGGAAGTGACTATGCGTTCGGCAGCGTGATCGATCAGACCCACCGCCTGGCGCAGGCGATACGGGCGCGCGGCGTGCAGCGCGGCGACCGTGTGCTGCTGCTGGCCAAGAACAAGCCTGAATGGATCATATCGGCGCTTGCCGTGCTGGCAGCCGGGGCGATCCTGGTGCCGGTTAATCCGGCGCTGACCGCTGCCGAGGTCGCCTATATCATCGAGCATTCTGCGCCGGCGCTGGTGTTTACCGATGAGGACCTGCTGGGGATAGTGAGCGCGGTAGCGGCGCCATCGACGGTGTTTGCGTTCGGCGGCGACGGAGAGCAAAGCTGGAACAGCATGGTGGCGCGGGGCGAGCCGGAGGGTGCGTTTGCCGAGTGCCGCCCCGACGATCCGGCCGTCATTTTTTACACCTCCGGCACCACCGGCCGGCCGAAAGGCGTGCTGCTCGCCCATCAGGCGCTGGTGGCCATCACTGACTTGACGTCGCAGAATTTTCGTCTGCAGCCCAGCGACAGCTCCTTGATTCCGAATTCGCTGTCATTCATTTACCCCCTGATGATCAATTGTTTTTCGTGCATCCGGTCGGGCGCGACGGTGGTCCTGCAAGACCGGTTTCATCCGGAACATGCCTTGCGCGCCATCGAGCAGCAGCGCATCACGATCTTCATGGGTGTGCCCACCATGTTCAGCATGATGCTCAACTGGGCCCAGGACGAGCAGGTCGATGTCTCTTCGCTGCGCTTTTGCGTTTCCGCCGGTTCCAGCCTGCCAATAAATGTTGTGCAGCGTTTCAAGCAGCGATTCGGCGTCACGCTTTACGATTTGTGGGGGCAGACCGAAGGCACGCCGATCACCACCTACAACCCGGCCACCGAGCCGCAGGGCCGTCCGGATTCATGCGGCCGCGCCCTGCCCGGCTGCGCGGTGCGCATCATCGACGATGGCGGCAACGACCTGCCGCCCGTTACGGTCGGCGAAGTGCTGCTGGCCGGGCCCTGTTTGATGCTGGGCTATTACAAGAATCCGCAGGCGACCGAGGACACCCTGCGCAACGGGTGGATCTATACCGGTGACCTGGGCAAGCTCGATGCCGACGGCTACCTGTATATCGTGGGCCGCAAGCGCGACATGATCATCCGCGGCGGCGCCAACATCTACCCGGTCGAGATCGAGGAGGCGCTGTATGCGCA
>JAQGNM010000603.1 GCA_028291845.1 Massilia sp.
GGTTTGTTAAGGTGTGATCACTCCATCAACGCCTGACAAAAACAAGGAAACCCATGCGCTCACTGATCACCTTCGCCTGCATCGCCGCCTTATCCGGTTGCGCCATTGTCGTCACCGGCAGCGACGATGTCGAGGTCCATTCCGTCTTCGGCCGCAATGCGGTGGTCGGCAACGGCAGCCTGGCGCACGAGGTGCGCCAGGTGGACACGGTGAGCAGCCTGGCAGTGTCCGGGCCGCTGGAAGTGAATGTGCGGGTCGGCCCGGCCACCGCCCTGACGGTCGATGCCGACAGCAACCTGCTGCCCTTGATCCGCAGCGAAGTCACGGGAGGCGTGCTGCGCCTGTGGGTGGAGGGCTCGCTGCGTTCGACCAACGGCCTGCGCGTGACTTACAGCACGCCGTCGCTGACCGAATTGCGCGCCAGCGGTTCCGGCCGCCTGACGGTCAACGATTTGAACGGCCAGGCGCTCGATTTTTCCAAGAGCGGCTCGGGCAGCACCATCCTGACCGGCCAGGTCGGCAATCTCGATGTCGGCCACAGCGGCTCCGGCCAGATCAACGCCTACGGCCTGCGCAGCACCAGCGCCCGGGTCAAGCAATCCGGTTCGGGCCGCACCGCCCTGGGTCCGGTGCAGGGCGGCGAACTGTCGGTGCGCGTCAGCGGTTCCGGCTCGGTGCAGGCCAGCGGCGCCGTCAACGCCCTCAACGCCCGCACCAGCGGCTCCGGCGGCGCCGACCTGACCGGCGTTTCCAGCGAGCAGGCCGACCTCACCACCAGCGGCTCGGGCAGCATCAGCGCCACCGTCAAGCGCAGCGTGCTGGCGCAAACCAGCGGTTCGGGCCACATCACCGTGTATGGCAATCCGGCCCAGCGCCAGGTCAGCGGCAAGAACGTCACCGTGCTCAATTAATTGCTGTCTTTACGCTTGTTTTTCCGAGTAAAAGATGTTCGGCTGGAAAACGATACTGTCCTATAATCGTCAAGTTTTTGGCCGGCGCCATCGGCGCCGGCCCACCAATTGCACGACCACAAGGACACGCCGTGATGACTCTGGGCCAGAAACTCATACGCACCAAACCGACCACGCCGGCGGTCGAACATGGTGACGGCGCCACCACGCACCTCGGACGCAGTATCGGCCTGTTCCCGCTGACCATGATCGGCGTCGGCGCCACCATCGGTACCGGCATCTTTTTTACGATGGTCGAAGCGGTGCCGAAAGCCGGCCCATCCGTGATCCTGTCCTTCCTGCTTGCGGCGATCACCGCCGGCCTGACGGCCCTGTGCTATGCCGAGCTGTCGTTTCGCATTCCAGCGGCCGGCTCCTCCTATTCGTTTGCCTACGCCACCGTTGGCGAATTTGCCGCCTTCATCATGGCATTCTGTCTGCTGCTCGAGTATGGGCTGGCGGCCAGCGCGGTTGCCATCGGCTGGTCGGGCTATCTGAACAATTTTCTCGGTAACGCGTTTCACTGGCAGATACCGGAAGCCTTGCGTTCTCCCATGTTCGTCGCCGGCGCCAATGGCCTTGAAGTGCACGCCGGCCACTTTAATTTGCCGCCGATTTTATTGGTGATCCTGTGCTGCTTCCTGCTGCTGCGGGGCGCGCGCGAATCGGCCACCGCCAACGCCGTCATGGTGCTGATCAAACTGGCGATCCTGCTGTTTTTTGTGGTGATCGCCTTTAGCGGCTTTAACAGCGCCAACTTCCACCCCTTCTTTTTCGAAGCTTCAGGCAAGTCGCCGGGCGGCATGGCGGGCGTCACGGCCGCGGCGGCCACCGTGTTTTTCTCCTTCATCGGCCTCGACACGGTCGCCACCGCCGGCGAGGAAGTGCGCAATCCGACCCGCAACGTGCCGATCGCCATCCTGGCCGCGCTCGGCGTCGTCACCGTGTTTTACATGCTGGTGGCGGTCGCCGCCATGGGCGCGCAGCCGGCGCACATGTTCGAGGGGCAGGAAGCAGGCCTGGCGGTGATTTTGCAAAACGTCACCGGCAAGGCCTGGCCCGCCATGGTGCTGTCGGCCGGCGCCGTCATTTCCGTCTTCAGCGTGACCCTGGTGACGATCTATGGCCAGACCCGCATCCTGTACGCCATCAGCCGCGACGGCCTGATTCCCAAGACGTTTCAGCAAGTCCATCCGAAAACCCTGGCGCCGGTCAACAATACCCTGATCGTCTGCCTGGTGGTGGCCGTGGTCGCCGGCCTGGTCGATTCGACTTACCTGTGGGATATGGTGAGCATCGGCACCCTGACGGCGTTCATCGTCGTTTCGGTTGCCGTGCCGGTGCTGCGCGCAAAAGAGGGCGCTGGCGCCACCAACGGTTTCCGGGTGCCGTTCGGCCCCTACCTGGTGCCGGGCCTGTCGATCGCCGCCTGCCTGTATCTGGTGTGGGGCTTGTCGACGATCACCTACGTCACCTTTGCCGTGTGGATGAGCATTGCCGTGCTGACCTACCTGGGCTACGGCGTGCACAACTCCAGGCTGAACAGGGCAGCCGCTACAGCAGTTTGATGCCCGGCAGAGTCAGCAGCGAGGTTTCCCGCATCACCTGCACGAAGTCGCTCAAGTATGCGCTGGCGGCGAGCGACTTCGGCGTCACCGCGTACAGCTTGCCGATCAGGCCGTCCGGGCCGATCCGCTGTCGAGCAATGTATTTTCGCTCCAGATAATTGTTCACCGCCCATAGCGGCAGGGCGGCGAAGCCGCGCCCGCTGGCAACCAGTTGCAGCATGCCGACCGTCAATTCCGTGGTTCTGCGCTCCGGTTCAACACCGGCAGGTTTCAGCACCTGGCGCACCAGGTCGAGCATGTCGTCCGGTACCGGGTAGGTGATCAGCGCCTGGGTGGCGAAATCCTGCGCCACCAGCCAGGGCTTGTCCAGATACGCGTGATTGCGCGGCAGCAGCGCCACCATCTCGAATTCGAACAGCGGATGAAATACCATCTCGGTTTCGTCCTCGTCGAGCTCGGAGACGATGGCCAATTCCGCTTTGCCCTGGTGCAGCAGGCCGATCGGGTCGGCGTGAAAGCCCGACACGATGTCCTGCTCGACCTCCGGCCATCTCTCCCTTAAACCGTCCATCGACGGCATCAGCCAGTCGAAACAGGTGTGGCACTCGACGGCAATCCGCAATTTGCCGCTGCCGCTGCCCGCCAGGCGGCGCAACTCGCGCTCGGCCCGCTCGGCCATCGGCATCACCTGGCCGGCCATTTCCAACAATATTTTACCGGCCGGGGTGAACACCAGCGGCGTCGATTTGCGCTCGAACAGCACGGCGTCGTAATAGGTCTCCAGGGTTTTGACCTGGTGCGACAGCGCCGACTGGGTCACATTGAGCAGTTGCGCCGCGCGCGATACCGAACCGGTGTCGTGCAGTGCAAGCAAGGTGCGCAGGTGGCGCAGCTCGAGGATGGAAGTGGTCATGAGCAGTTTTCATGGTGAACGCCGAATTTTTCGTTTGATCAGCAAATACTTATCGTCGATCATCATTAGATATTTTCACTATAAAGGAATTTATCATGATTAAGGCTCATACGCCAGGCGTGCCGCGGATTGGCGCGCAGCGCGAACTTAAATTTGCGCTGGAAAAATTTTGGCGTGGCGAGATCGATGAGGCGGCGCTCGAAGCGACCGCCGCAACTTTGCGCCGGCGCCACTGGCAACAGCAGATCGACGCCGGCATGGATTTCGTGACGGTCGGCGATTTCGCCTTGTACGATCACGTCGCCAACCACATTCAGCTGTTTGGCTGCGAACCGGCGCGTTTTGATTTTCACCAGGACGCATCGGAGCTGGCGCGTTATTTTCAAATGGCGCGCGGCGCCGGCGATGATCACGGCGCTGCCTGCTGCAATGGTCAACAGGGCGCCGCGCTGGAAATGACCAAGTGGTTCGACACCAATTATCACTACCTGGTGCCCGAGTTCGACGGCGCCACCAGCTTCAGCCTGCACGCCGGGCGCCTGCTGGCCGAAGTGGCGGAGGCGCGCGCGCTCGGCCATCCGGTCAAGCCGGTACTGCTGGGCCCACTCACCTTTTTGTGGCTGGGCAAATCGAAAACCGCCGATCTTGCGCCGCTGGCGCTGCTCGACCAGCTGCTGCCGGTCTACCTGCAGTTGCTGCAACAATTCAAACACGCAGGCATCGAATGGGTGCAGATCGACGAGCCGATTCTCGGCCTCGACCTGCCCGGCGAATGGGTGCTCGCTTTCGAGCGCAGCTACCACGCGCTGGCCACGGCGCAGTTGTCGGTGCTGTTGGCGACCTATTTCTCTCCCTTGCAGGGCCAGCTCAGTACCGCCTGCAAGCTGCCGGTGGCGGGGCTGCACGTCGACGCCATCCGCGCCGCCGGCGAGTTGACGTCCGTGCTCGACTGGCTGCCAGCCCATAAAGTGCTGTCGGTCGGCATCATCGACGGCCGCAACATCTGGCGCACCGACCTCGACGCGGCGCTGCGGCTGCTGGCGCCGATTTGCGCGCGCCGCCCTGGCGCGGTGTGGATCGCGCCGTCCTGCTCCCTGCTGCACGTGCCGGTCAGCCTGGCCGACGATGCCTCGCTCGATGCCGACCTGCGCAGCTGGGTCGCCGGCGCGCGCGAAAAATTGAACGAATTGTCGCTGCTCAAGCGCGCCCTCAACGAGGGAGAGGGCAGCGTGGCCGGTGCCTTGAGCGAATCTCGCCTGGCGCTCGCCGGCAGGGCCAGCAGCGAGCGGGTCAGCAAGCCGGCGGTGACGGCAAGAGTGGCGCAGGTCGACAGCCGCATCGACAACTGCATCGACCGCCGCCGCAGCCCGTTCAGCCGGCGCCAGGCGGCCCAGCGCCACCGTTTCAATTTGCCGGCCTTCCCCACCACCACCATCGGCTCCTTTCCGCAAACCGACACGATCCGCGCCGCGCGCGCCGCTTATAAACGCGGGCAATCGAGCGAGGGCGAGTATCAAAACGCCATGCGCGCTGAAATCGCCGCGGTCGTGCGCGAGCAGGAAGCGCTCGGCATCGACGTGCTGGTGCATGGCGAAGCCGAGCGCAACGACATGGTCGAATATTTTGGCGAGCAACTGGACGGTTTTGCCTTCACCGCCAATGGCTGGGTGCAATCTTACGGCTCGCGCTGCGTCAAGCCGCCGCTGTTGTTCGGCGACGTCGCCCGTCCGGCGCCGATGACGGTGAACTGGACCGCTTACGCCCAAAGCCTGACCGCGCGCCCGGTGAAAGGCATGCTGACCGGTCCGGTCACCATGCTGCAATGGTCGTTCGTGCGCGACGACCAGCCCCGTTCCACCACCGCGCTGCAGCTGGCGCTGGCGGTGCGCGACGAGGTGGCCGACCTGGAAGCGGCCGGCATCGGCATCATCCAGATCGACGAGCCGGCCCTGCGCGAAGGACTGCCCTTGCGGCGCGCCGACTGGAGCACTTATCTCGACTGGGCGGCGCGGGCGTTTCGCATCAGCGCCAGCTGCGTAGCCGACCATACCCAGGTGCACACCCACATGTGCTACGCCCAGTTCAACGACATCCTGCCGCAGATTGCCGGCATGGACGCCGACGTCATCACCATCGAAACCTCGCGCTCGGATATGGAATTGCTGCAGGGCTTCGGCGCGTTTTCCTACCCGAACGAGATCGGCCCGGGGGTCTACGATATCCACTCGCCGCGGGTGCCGACGGTCGAGGCCATCGAACGCCTGCTGAGAAAGGCGGCGCAGGTGATCCCGGCGAGCAATCTGTGGGTCAATCCCGATTGTGGCCTTAAAACCCGTGCCTGGCCGGAAACGCGGGCGGCGCTGGCGAACATGATGGCGGCGGCGCGGCGCTTGCGCGCGGCGGGATGACAAGGTGGACAGGCGGGCTCCACATTAACAGACTGTAATCGATAAAGTGTGCAATCGCACAGAGCGCGAACGGGCAGCCGCTTAGCATTCATGAGCGAAATTTAACGACTTTTTCTGGATTACCCGCCATGTCCCAATGCCCCGACTGCGGATCGACGTTTACCCGTCGCATCCCCCGTACTCCCATGATGCGCCTGCTGCCGTTCGCCCAGCATATCCTGTGCAGCCACTGCGGCGAACGCTCGCTGATCCTGTTCCCGCAGCTGGTGCGGGCACGGGCGGAGCGGCAGATCGTGCGCAAGCCGCAAGCACGCCGGCAGGTGTACTGACATGCCCGACGGAACCTCGAGCGCTGTATTGGAGAGGGCGGCCAGCGCACCGCCAGCGGCAATGCCAATGCCAACGCCAGTGGCAGATGATCGCCCGCCGCGCCGCGACCGCGCCACCGCCAAGGTGGTCTACCAGGCACAGATGCTGCGACGCGCCCTCGGCCGCCGCGCCGCCTACACCTTCATGATCGCCAAGCGCGTGCCGTCGGCCTTGATCGTGCGGATCCTCAGCTCCCCCGACCAGCAACTGCGCCGCTAGCCGATACGTAAAGGCCTGCAAACTTATATAGCCCGCCCCCGAGGCGACGTCAGATCAGAATCGGGTTTGCGTATACTGAAAAAGCCCCCGGGTCCCCCGGGGGCTTTTTTATCTGACTATCCCAACCAAAAGTAGGGGTTCACTTTTGGTTGATCACTCAGCTCCCATTTCCTTCAGCAGATTGTCTGCTTTGTCGACATGTTTCATATTCCACAGGATGTAACGGGCGTCCACCTGGATGTCGCGGGTGTTGGCCTTGTTAAAGTCCCAGTCGGAAATGATCGAGTCCAGGGTGCCGTCGAAAGCCAGGCCGATGAATTCGCCCTTGGCGTTCAGCGCTGCCGAACCGGAGTTACCGCCGGTGATGTCGAGCGTGGCCAGGTAGTTCACCGGCACCGTCTTCAACTTCGGATCGACGTACTTGCCGAAATCCTTGGCCTTGATGGCGGCCAGCTGGGCGGCCGGTGCGTTGAATTCGCCTTCGCCGGTGGCCTTGGCTTGCACGCCCTTGACGGTGGTGAAGGCAGTCCACGAACCGGTGCCGTCGGCGCCATGGTCGCGGCCGGCGATCTTGCCGAAGGTCACGCGCAGGGTGCTGTTGGCGTCAGGGTAGACAGCCTGGCCCTTGCTGTTCATGTAGGCGATTTTTGCCTTCATGTAGGTGGCGTAGGACTGCTGGATCTTGCCCGACAACTCTTCCTCTTCCGCTTCCTTCTTCATGCTGCCGTCGTACATGGCGACAGCCGCCTTGATGAACGGGTCGTTGCTGGCTTTGAAATCGGCCGGCTTCTTGCCCAGCCACTCGGCGCGCACTTTGGCATCGTTCAGGGTGGTCTTGGCGTACATGGCGTCCAGCACACTCGATAATTGCGCTTCGGTCATGCCGTCCTTGATGCCGACGGCGGCATCGAAGTTGGCGTTGCGCGCGGAGGCCGGCTGGGCGGCATATTTCACCAGGCTGTTCATCACCAGCGCCTTGTCGACTTTTGGATCGTAGGTGCGGTCGACGCCGGCGACCGACGCCTTGAAACGTGGCAGATCGCGTTCCTGGAAGCCCGACTTGCGCTCGGCATCCGGCTTGGCCATTTCATTGGACAGGCGGTACAAGGTACGCGCCATGCTCAGCATGCGTGGCGATGACGAAAACAGGTACCAGTCGCGCATGGTTTGGGCGTCGCGCTCGGCGATCAGCTTTTCGACATTATCGATGTCGGCGGCGTATTCTTTTTGACGGGCAGGGTTGGCGTTGACCCAGGCTTTCAGATCGGCGTGTTCTTTCGTCTTGCGCGCCAGGAAATCGCTGCCTTCGTAGCTGGTCAGCATGCCCTTGCGGTTTTTATAGTAATTGTTGACGCCGGCGACCTGGCCCGCGTACTTCAGCTTGGCCGCAGGATCGTTCTTGGTCTCGCGCTCGATGATGGCCAGCGTTTCACCCGAGGTCTTGATGAACGCAGGATAGTTCTGGTCGAAGGTGTACGCCACCTCCGACGGCAGGCGGTGACGGTTGGTGCGGCCAGGGTAGCCGGCCACCATGATGAAGTCGCCTTCCTTGACGCCTTCCTTGGCGATTTTCAGGTAATGCACCGGCACGTAAGGAACGTTGTCCTTGGAGAAATCGGCAGCCTTGCCGTCCTTGCTGACGTAGGCGCGATAAAAGCCATAGTCGCCGGTGTGGCGCGGCCACATCCAGTTGTCGGTATCGCCGCCGAATTTGCCGACGCCGGCCGGTGGCGCGTGCACCAGACGCACGTCGCGAATTTCCAGCTGCTTGATCAGGTAAAACTCCAGGCCGCCGTAGTAGCTGGCCACGGTGCAGCGGTGTCCTGGATCTTTTTCGCACTCGGCGACCAGCGACTTTTCATTTTTTTCCATGGCGTCGATGCGCGCCTTGCCGGCCAGCTTGGCGACGTCGGCGGTGATCACCTTGGTGCTGACGTTGTCGACCGCCTTGGTGACGAAAATGCGGCTGCCCGGGGCTGCCGGCACTTCATCGGCCATGGTCTTGGCCAGGAAACCGTTGGCCAGCAAATCGTTTTGCGGCGTCGAGTTGACGGCCACGCTGTTGTAGACGCAGTGGTGGTTGGTTGCTACCAGGCCTTGCGGAGAAACGAAGGACGCCGAGCAACCGCCCAGGCTGACGATCGCGCCCATCGGGAATTCGGTCAATTTGGTCAAGGTGGCGGGATCGAGTTTCAAGCCGGCGGCCTTGAGTTGCTTGGCTACTTGTGGCAGCTGTTGCGGCATCCACATGCCTTCATCGGCATAGGCGGAAGATACGGTGCTCAGGATGGCGAGCGTCAGTAAAGTCTTTTTCATTCGCAGTGTCTCGGAGGGGTAATCGGCAGAGGCGCCTGGATAGGGCGCCCGGATAAAGCGTCCTAGAGTATCCGCAGGCCCTGCCGTTTAGTCAACCGAAATTGTTTCACCGTATATATGCATATATACACAATACGACACTGTTTTCCCTACAGTTGCGAGCCCACCACGCTGGCCAGCTTGCCCATCAATTTCGCGCTCATGGGCCGGTCGTCCCAGGCGGCGTAGGTGATCACCTTGGCGCGCGCCCAGTCGTCGTCGAAGACTTTCGATTGTTGCTTGGCAAATTTAGCATCGAGCACGTTCAAATTCGCTTCGTCGTTGATGCTGAACGAGCGATTGTCGAAATTGGTCGAGCCGACCGACACCAGCAAATCGTCGACCACCAGCGCCTTGACGTGAAACATGGTCGGCTGGTATTCCGCCATCTGGATGCCGGCCACCAGCAGCGGTCCCCACTGTTCGCGCGAGGCGGCGCGCACCACCGCCGAATCGATGATTTTGCCGGGGGTGATGATTTGTACCTTGACGCCGCGCTTTTGCGCCGCCACCAGCGCCTTCACCGTCAATTCGTCGGGAACAAAATAGGCGTTCGACAGCTTGATGGAATGGCGGGCGGCGGTGATCGCCATCAGGTACATCAAATGCATGCTTTCGCTGCCGCCGGTGGGAGAGCTGCTGAACATTTGCGCCACCTCGGTGCCGGCGTTGGCCAGCGGTGGAAAGTAATTGACGCCATCGAGCACGGCGCCGGTGGCCTTGATCCAGTTGTCGGTGAACACCGCCTGGATCTGCGCCACCACCGGACCCTCGACCCGGAAATGGGTATCGCGCCAGTGGTCCTCGTCCTGGCCCTGGCCGCGCCACTTGTCGGCGATGCCGACGCCGCCAGTAAAGCCGACCTTGCCGTCGACCACCAGCAATTTTCTATGGGTACGGTTGTTCAGGCGGGCGAGTTTCCACCAGACCGGCTTGTGGTAGCGCTGCAGTTCGATGCCGGCCATTTTCATCCGGTTCGCCAAGTCCTCGTCCATCTTGATCGAGCCGATGAAGTCGAGCATCACATGCACTTTCACGCCGGCCTTGGCGCGCTCGATCAGCGCATCGGAAAATTCCTTGCCGATGGTCTCCGACCAATAAATATAGGTTTCAAAGGTGATGGTTTTTTTTGCGCTGCGAATCGCTTCGAGCATCGAGGGGAAGATCTGGTCGCCATTCAGCAAGACCTCGACCTTGTTACCTTCCAGCATTTGCGGCCCCAGCAGGACGTCCATGGAGCGGCGGAATTGAGGATCGGCGATATCGTATTTGCGCGCCAGCTGTTGTTCGATTTTCTTTTCGCTGGGGGCGAAGTTGAGGAACAGAAAACCTGCAAGTAGAGTACCAGCAATTGTTAGTAAAACAGTGACCACAGGTTTGGTTCGCATGGCAATCTCAAGGTGAAAAAAAACCAACGCCGTAGCGTTGGTTGTTCGGAGCAAATGTGCTTACCGGGTGCGGCCGCGACGGAACAGATTGACGATGGCCAGCAGGATGACAGCGCCGAGGAACGACACCAGCAGCGAAGTGACGCTGAAGTCGTTCGAATTGATGGTGCCGGTGCCAAACAATGGCGACAGCAACCAGCCGCCCAGGAAGGCGCCGATGATACCGACGACGACATTGAGGATCATGCCTTGCTCGGCGTCGGTCTTCATGACCAAGCTTGCCAGCCAACCCAAGATACCGCCTACAACGATCCAGATGATGAATAACATGGTGTTTCTCCTTAAGTTGATATTAGCCCGAGACCAAATGTGCTGGCCTTGTGAAAAAGTCTATTCAGGTCGACACCCCCCGTCCGTGCGGCAACGAACGTTCCGCACCACCTTTTCGACTCCTCCACAGCCAGACAGTTCAGCGATTTCCACACAATTTAATGTTGCGGTAATGCCAAGTAATGTTGAGGTAATGAATGCTGTCAAGAATGTATGGAGCAGGGTGCGTGAACTAACAGATCAAAAACAGCTCAGGTATTAACTTTGACCTACTGGCAACTAAATCCCAGTTTGTAACAGCGGGACTTTACCAATATTCAACCCTGAAGGAAAATATAAAATGAGCAATTACGAGACGAGCAAAAACGATTCCCGCATGGTTACCGGCCTGTTCCGTGACCGCGATAGCGCAGAGCGCGCATACAATTCCCTGGCCGACCGCGGCTACAGTAAGGACGACGTCACCTTGATGATGTCGGATGAGACCCGTAAAACCCATTTCGCCGACACCGACACCGAGCTGGGCAGCAAAGCCGCTGAAGGAGCAGGTATCGGCGCCGGCATCGGCGGCACCATCGGTGCCGTGTTGGCCGGTATCGCCGCAGTGGGCACCACCCTGGTTCTGCCAGGCATCGGCCTGGTGGTGGCCGGCCCGATCGCCGCGGCGCTGGCTGGCGCCGGCGCCGGCGGTGTTGCAGGCGGCCTGGTCGGTGCCCTGATCGGCGCCGGTATCCCTGAAGAGCGCGTCGTGCACTACGAAGAAGGCATCAAGAACGGCGGCATCCTGATGGGCGTGACCCCACGTTCGGACGACGATGCAGCCTATGTCGAGCGCAGCTGGACTGACAGCGCCGGCGAGCACATCATCGGCACCGGCGTCGGCGCAGCCGGCGGCGCGGCCACTGGCGCAGCGATCGGCTCGGTTGCCGGTCCGGTCGGCACCCTGGCCGGCGCCGCCATCGGCGGTATCGCCGGCGGCCTGGCAGGCAAGGGCGCCGCTGAAGTCGTCAACCCGAAGTCGGGTGACGACCTCGGCGAACACCATCTGGCCAAAGGCGTCGGCGCCGGCGCCGGTGCAGCCACCGGCGCCGCCATCGGCGCGGTCGGCGGCCCGATCGGCATGGCAGCAGGTGCGGCTATCGGCGGCATCGCCGGCGGCATCACCGGCCGCGGCGCCGCTGAAGTAGCCAATCCAAAGGCACAGGACGAGTTGACCGACCATAACCTGGCGCAAGGCGTTGGTGTCGGTGCCGGTGCAGCCACCGGCGCCGCCCTCGGCGCGGTCGGCGGCCCGGTCGGCATGGCCGCCGGTGCAGCCATCGGCGGTATCGCCGGCGGTCTGGCAGGTCACGGCGCTGGCGAAGTGGCCAACCCAAAGGCTGGCGACGACCTGGCTAACCACAATATGGCCAAAGGCGTCGGCGCAGGCGCCGGTGCTGCAACCGGCGCCGCCATCGGCGCCGTCGGCGGCCCGGTCGGCATGGCCGCGGGCGCTGCCATCGGCGCCATGGCTGGCGGCGCGGCAGGCCACGCGGCCGGCAGCGTGGTCAACCCGCAGGCGGAAGATGCTTACTGGCGCGATTCGTACACCAGCGCACCGTATTATTCGTCGCAGTACAGCTACGACGACTATGCGCCGGCCTACCAGCTGGGTTACAACAGCCGCGGCCGTTACGCCGGCAAGAGCTTCGACAGCGTTGAAAACGACCTGTCGAACGACTGGAACCGCACCAAGGGCGGCTCGCGCCTGGCCTGGAACGATGCCAAGTCGGCTGCCCGTGCCGCCTGGGATAAAGTCGAGCGCGCCATGCCTGGCGACTTCGACCGCGACGGCCGTTAAGTAAGGAGGGCCGGTTCGCCGGCTTCGTTCAGAGTTTTAAGTAAAAAACCCCGCGATCCGAAAGGACCGCGGGGTTTTTTTGCATTGGCGACGACGTCGGATTATTGTTTGACGGCTTCGACCTGGATTGCCAGCTTCACTTCCGGGTTGAAACCCATATCCAGTGCGTATTTCACGCCGAAATCGCCGCGATTAAACGTGGCGGTGGCGTCGGCGCCGCACACTTCACGCTTCAGCATCGGGTGCTGGATGCACTTGAACTTGTTGATGGTCAGAACCACCGGCTTGGTCACGCCGTGCAAGGTCAGCTCGCCGTTGACGGTGGCCGGGGTGTCGCCGTTAAAAGTGATCGACTTCGACTTGTAGGTGACGTTCGGGAACTTGGCGACGTCGAACATGTCAGGACCGCTGGCGTGCTTGTTCAGCTTGTCGTTGCCGAAGTCCAGGCTGGTCGCATCGATAGTGATGTCGAGGGTACCGGTCTTGGCGGCGCGGTCGACGGTGACGGTGCCGCTGGTTTTATTAAACTTGCCGCGCCATACCGAAATGCCCATGTGGTCGGCTTCAAAGCTCGGGTAAGTGTGGCCCGGCTCGATCATGTAGGTGTCCGGCGCGGCGATGGCGGCGGTGACGGCGCTGGCGCCAATGAAGGCTGCGATCAAATGTTTCATGTTCATGCGATTTCCCTTTATATAGGTGATGGTTTTACTGCGCCGCGGTCACGCGGAATTTGATAACGACATCGTCGGCCACGGTGCTGGTGTCTTTCCATTCGCCTTCGCCGATGTTGTAGCTCAGACGTTTGATGGGCACGGTGCCTTCGAATACTTGCTTACCGGCTTCGGTCTTCACGCTCAGGGGAAACGCCACGTCGGTGGTTTTTCCCTTGATGGTCAGCTTGCCTGCCACATTGAACTTGCCGGCGCCAGCCGGCTTGATGGTCGACGACACAAACGTCGCTTTCGGGAACTGGGCGGCATTGAACCACTCTTTTTTCGCCACTTCCTTGTTCATCTCGGCTTCGCCCAGGTCGATGCTGGCCGTGTCGATCTCGACAGTTGCCTTGGCGGCGTCCGGCTTGGCGGCGTCGTAGTCGATGTTGGCGTTGAATTTCTTGAATTTCGCCTCGACCGGCACATTCATCTGTTTGAAGGTGGCCGACACGCTGCTCCTGGCGACATCGGTTTTCAGGGGAGCGGCCACGGCGGCCAGGGCGACGGCGAGCAGGGATACGGGCGCGAGGATGGACAATTTCATGCGGTCTCCTAAATGGATTAACGGGTTATAGCAGAGTCGCTTACGGCAGCATGCGCCGCATGACGCCATCGCGGTTGATGACAGCATGTTTGAGCGCGGCGCCAACGTGCGCTACCACCAGCGCGGCCAGACCCATGGTCAGCCAATAATGCACGCTTTTAAGTACCGGTTTCAAGGCCGGGTCGGCGTCGAAAAACACCGGTAAGGGAATCACACCGAAGTACACCACCGGCACGCCGGCCGACAGCGTATATAAATAGCCGGAAATGGGCACGGCGAACATCAGCACGTACAGCACCAGGTGCAGGTGATGGGCGGCGGCCTTTTCCCACGATTTCATGGTGGACGGATAGGCGGGGACGGGGTGGGCCAGGCGCCACAGCAGGCGCAGCGCGGCCAGGCCGAGCACGGTCACACCGGCCCATTTGTGCCAGGAATAATATTTGAGCTTGGTCGGCGAAAAGCCGGGGATGTCCGTCATGATCAGTCCGAGCGTAAAGGCGCCGACGATCAACAAAGCGATCAGCCAGTGGAACAGCATGGCGGTACGGGTGTAGCGGGCGATCGGCTGCTGCATCGGACCTTCCTGGGAAATCAATTAGTACGTGTTAGGACTAATATTACCGTAAAACTGTTGAATGTGCGCAATCGTTATAAAAGTGCGGTGGCCGTCAAGCATACTCCAGCGCTGTCCAAATAAAAATGGGAGCGGTCCCGGTAGGGCGCTCCCATTGTTTGAACTCTTGAAAACCTTACACGGCTGCTGCCAGTTGGGCGGCAATGCCGATGTAATTGGCAGGCGTCATTTGCAGCAGCAGTTCCTTGGCCTCCTGCGGTATCGCCAAGGTGTTGATGAACTCGCGCAATGCGTCTTTCGAGATGCCTTTGCCGCGGGTCAGCTCTTTTAACTGCTCGTACGGGTTTTCCACACCGTAGCGGCGCATCACCGTTTGCACCGGCTCGGCCAGCACTTCCCAGTTGGCGTCCAGATCCTGCTCGAGGCGGGCGGCATTGACTTCCAGCTTGTTCAAGCCGCGCAGGCAGCTGTCGTAGGCCAGCAGGGCGTAACCGAAGCCGACGCCGATATTGCGCAGCACCGTCGAATCGGTCAAATCGCGCTGCATGCGAGAAACAGGCAATTTTTCGGCCATGTGTTTCAGCACCGCGTTGGCCATGCCCAGGTTGCCCTCGGAATTTTCAAAATCGATCGGGTTGACCTTATGCGGCATGGTCGACGAGCCGATTTCTCCGGCTTTCAGGCGCTGTTTGAAATAGCCGAGCGAGACATAGGTCCAGATGTCGCGGTTCAGGTCGAGCAGGATCGTGTTGGCGCGCGCGATGGCGTCGAACAATTCGGCCATGTAGTCGTGCGGCTCGATCTGGATGGTGTACGGATTAAAAGTCAGGCCGAGGCGCTGCTCGATGACGTTTTTGGAAAACGCCGGCCAGTCGAAGTCGGGGTAGGCCGACAGGTGCGCGTTGTAGTTGCCGACGGCGCCGTTCATTTTCGCCAGGATCTCGACGGCGGCAATTCTCGCCAGCGCGCGGTCCAGGCGCGCCACCACGTTGGCGAACTCTTTACCGAGCGTGGTCGGGCTGGCGGTCTGGCCGTGGGTGCGCGAGAGCATCGGCAGCGCCGCGTTGGTGTGGGCGATCTCGCGCAGCTTGTCGATCACCGCTTGCAGGGCCGGGACGATGACGCCGTCGCGCGCCGCTTTGAGCATCATGCCGTGCGAGGAGTTGTTGATGTCTTCGGAGGTGCAGGCAAAGTGGATGAACTCGGTGGCGGCGACCAGTTCCGGCACATCCTTGACTTGTTCCTTGAGCCAGTATTCGACCGCCTTGACGTCATGGTTGGTGACCGCTTCGATTTCCTTGATGCGGGCCGCGTGGCTTTCGGTGAAATCGGCGGCCATCTTGTCGAGCAGGGCCGCGGCGTCTTTCGAGAACGGCTTGATTTCCGCAAAGCCCGCCTGCGACAGCGCCTGCAGCCATGCGATTTCGACCTTGACACGGTGGTGCATGAAACCGGCTTCGGACAGGATCGGGCGCAGCTTATCCGTCTTGGCGGCGTAACGGCCGTCGAGGGGAGACAGGGCGGACAGGGTGGAGTAGGGGGCGGTCGAGGTCATGGCGGGAGGGGCTGGACAAAACGCCGATTTTACCACCCGTGGCAGGCATCGACCGATGTTGCATCCAGACAGCAATTGGTCGCTTCGGGACTCCATGGGGGCCAGCGCCCGAATCGCCGATGCTATACTGGCTGTTACTCTTTTACTCATAAGTCTCTATGAAACTCATCGGTTCGATTGCCAGTCCGTATGTGCGCAAGGTGCGGGTCGTGCTGGCGGAGAAAAAACTCGACTACGCCTTTGAGCTGGAAAATGTGTGGGGTGCCGACACGACCATTTCACAATCGAACCCGCTCGGCAAGGTGCCCTGCCTGGTGATGGAAGACGGCAGCGCGATGTACGATTCACGCGTCATCGCCGAATACCTCGACACCCTGACCCCGGTGTGCAAATTGCTGCCGCCGAACGGCCGCGACCGCGCCGACGTCAAGGTGTGGGAAGCGCTGGCCGATGGCGTGCTCGACGCGGCCGTGCTGGTGCGCCTGGAAAGGACCTTGCGTCCGCCCGAGCAGCAAAGCGAGCTGTGGGTCGAGCGCCAGTTGAGCAAGGTGCGCGCCGGCCTGGCGGTAATGTCCGAGAACCTGGGCGAGTCGGCGTATTGCCGTGGCAACCAATATTGCCTGGCCGATGTCGCCGTCGGCTGCTGCCTCGGCTGGCTATCGTTCCGCTTCCCGGATATCGACTGGCGCGTCGACTATCCCAATCTGGCCCGCCTGTTCGACAAGCTGTCCGAGCGCGCCTCCTTCAAAGACAGCGTGCCGCAGTGAGCGAAGCGCATACGGCAAGCACGCCGGAGGTCGGCACCAGCGTCATTTTCGGCGAAGCGCTGGTCGACGATTTCGTCACCGAACAGCTGGTCGGCGGCGCGCCTTTCAATGTGGCGCGCCACCTGGCCGCCTTCATGGCGCCGCAACTGATGATCACCCGCATCGGCAGCGACCGCAACGGCGCGGTGGTGCGCGGCGAATTCGAACGTTTCGCCATGAGCGAACAGGGTTTGCAGATCGACCCGATGGAAGAGACCGGCAGGGTGCTGGTCGAGCGGCGTGGCGACGGCAGCGCGCAGCGCCACCGTTTTGTCATTCTGCCGCGCCAGGCTTACGATTTTATCGATCCGCAACTGGCGCTGGAGGCGCTCGCCAAGGTGACGCCGTCGTCGCTGTACTTCGGCACCCTGGCCCAGCGCGCCGAGCGCTCGCGCGGCGCTTTGTTAAAACTGCTGGAGGCGACCGCCGCCACCCGCTTTCTCGATTTGAACCTGCGCGAAAACCAGGTCGACCGCGCCTGCGTCACCGCCTCGCTGCGCGCCGCCGACATCCTGAAAATCAACGAGGAAGAGCTGGAATCGCTGTTCTACTGGTATTTTGAAATTGTCCCCGGCACCGAGCTTTCCAGCGATGAAGTGCGCGCCGCCTGCCGCGCCCTGGTCGACAAGTTTCATCTGCAAGGCCTGCTGTTGACCCTCGGCCACCGCGGCTCGGTCTATTTTGGTCCCGCTGAACAAATCATCGTCAGCCGCGACAATCCCGTACCGCCGTTCGTGATCGACACGGTCGGCGCCGGCGACGCCTTTGCCGCGATCTTTTTACTCGGCCGCGCCCGCGGCTGGCCCCTGGAAACCACCTTGTCGCGCGCCAACGAATTTGCCGGCGCCATCTGCGCCGTCAGCGGCGCGGTACCGCGGGATATCGGGTTTTATGACCAGTGGGTGGGGCGCTGGAAGAGTGTTTGAAGGGCGTGCTTTCGACGTGTTTCCCATACGATTCAACTTAAGGCACGCGCATGGACTACAACCCGATTGACGACGTAATCGATGAAGCGCTGTTCATCGATGCGAAGGTGATGGAGCAACTGAAGGCATTTCGTCTTGCTCCGAAGTTGCAGATGCTGCCTGGTGACGACGTCGACGCTGAGCGTCAGCGCTTGTCGGCAATGATCGACGCCTTGACGGCGCGGATCATCGAAGGGATCGAAGCACATCCTCGAAAACTCTGGGTCATGCGCGAATTTCAACAATCGCTGGAGTTAATGGATGGCGAAGACACCGAGGGCCGTGAGCACGCCGGAATGGAGTTGGAACAGGTGATGGATATTCTTGGCATCGAAAGTTCCGATGGCTTGCTGGCTGCTTACCTCGGCGGAATCTGATGACCATGCCGTTTAATGGCAGAAGTCAAGGCGTATGAAACGCACCACTTTTGTCCATGATGGTGAAATTTTGACCCTGTTTCAGGATCAGTGCGGCACGTGGTGTTGTCCCGTATGCGGCAGTATCGAACTTACCGATATGCCGTACTATCCGGGCGGCGGCGCGTCCTTTGACATTTGCCATAGCTGCAATTTCGAATTCGGTTACGACGACGATCCCTTGGCATCCGGAACGATTTCAGGCATCAATAATAATTGGCTGAAATGGCGATTGCGGCTACTGGAGGGCGTAGCCTTGGACCCCGCACGGCGTCAAACGCTGCTTGATCAGTTGGGTAATATCGAAATATATGTGTTTTAAGGCTGGCCTCCTGCGGATAGCCAAGGCGTCCGTGGCGCATTTTTTCGCTAATATGAAGTTGGTGGCGACACGCCACTGCTTCGCACTGCAGGTGCGAGTTCGTGCGGATCGAGGCCTGGGTTAGTAGTCGTCCGCGCCACCATGAAAGCCGCTAAACTTCTTCAGAAGTACTTAGGCGGGCCCCATCCGTTCAAGCGCGCCCGCTGCATCGAGCAGGCCGCCCAAGATCTTGTCGGCAACCTGTTCCGAAAACCCAGCGGGCAACTCGGCGCGGATCTGGTCCACCACCGCAGGCGTCCGGGCAATGAAGTCCTGCATCAGCGGCTCGGCGCTGTCGCCGTAGCCGACCTTCTTCGCCGTGCTGTTGAAGTGGCGCCGCATGATGCCGCGCGCTAGGTAGTGGCGGTTCTTGCCGAGCAGGGCCATCGCCATTTTGACGTCCTGGTCGGCCCACTGATTCGGCCCGGCGCCGATGACGGGATACGCCGACATCACATCGTAGATCGGCGTCAGCTTGAAACGCCCCTCGCCGGCCAGCAACTGGATGCTGAAGTTTTTGGCGTGGCCATCCGGTGCGCGCAGCATCCAGAACAGCACTTGCGAGGCCATCAGCGTGCGCATGTCTGCGGCCGCCTGCTGCGATTGCTGCAAGAGAGTGAACATCTGCTGCAAGCCCGGGCCGCCTTCGTTTTCGTATTTCACCAGCGGTGAGCTGCCGGTGGCCTGGCAGAAATCTTCCTGGACAAGCCGGAACAGTTGTCGACCGTCGGCCGACAGCGCACGGTCGAAACGCTCGACGACCAGCACCCGTTGCGAGCCGAAGGTCGCGATCTCGGCGTTTGCTGTCGGCAGTCCGTACTCCTTGAACAGGCGCAGGCATAACCACTCGTTATCGACCGACGTGGAGAAGTCGGCCTTGCGGCCGCCTACCATCCCGATCGGAAGCTTGAAGATGTGTGTGGTCGGCGTCGCGCCACGCGGTTTCAGCCATTTGCCATCCCATCGCAAGAAGGCATGCTTCTCTTGCGCACCGGCCAGCGAAATCCGGAAGTCGTCATCGGGGTTCGGTGGAGCGCCGTATTGGTCGGGGTTGACCACTTCAAGCAGGTGCCGCTCGATGGCTTCCTCGTCCACGCCGATGCCGTCAACCTGGGCAAGCCCTTCCGGTTCGACACCTTCGGGCAGGAGTTGCAGGGCGCCCACGCAGTCCCGGCCAACGGCCGCGAGAAGGTCGAAAGCTTCGATGGAACCCGTCTTGAACCGGGCTGCGACACGTTTGCGGATGATGTCGCTGTCGGGCAGCAGGCCCTCGAAGTAGTGCGAGACACTGGCTCCCTTCAGCGGCTCATTACGTATATTGAATGGCAGCGACAGCGAGATGGGGCGCCCGCGCGGGGAGCGGCGCCAGGCGATATCGTACTGCAGCTCGGCGTCGCCGTTGGCATCGACCGTCCAGCGGCCGACGTAATCCCCATTGGCCCAGAGATGCAGCGTTTGGCTGTGCGAGCGGCGGCCCATGTCTACCACTCCGCTGCACTGCTGGCAGCTGCAGTATCCCGCTCGCCCAGGCGAAGCTCGAGTTCAAGGGCCGAGCACCAGCTGAGCAGTTGCTTGACGCTGATTTGGTCAGGATGTTTTTCGAGGTAGGAGATGCGGTTCTGGCTCAAGCCGACGCGATGCGCCACTGCCGTCTGTGTGAGCTGACGGTGTTTTCGGGTGGATACGAGGAGCTGGCCGAGCTGTGGCGCAGTGAGCAGAAGGAGAGAGGACGTTGAGAAAGACATTTGAGGAATATCCGTTACTCAGATAAAGCCATTTTATCTGAGTAACGGATAAAGTCAATATAGCCGAATAAGAGATATTTTCTAAATAGCCGAGATTCGGATAAACCGTCCGCTGTGCCTCCAATTAAAAAGCCCGCAAATCGCGGGCTTTCGTTTAAGACAGACGGCGAATCAACCGTTCTCGCCCATCTGGCTCTGCAAGTAATTATGAATTCCCACCTTGGTGATCAGATCGAGCTGGGTTTCCAGCCATTCGATGTGTTCTTCGGTGTCTTCCAGGATCAACAAGAACAGCTCGCGCGAGACATAATCGCCGACTTTTTCGCATTCGAAAATACCTTCCTTGACGGTCAGCTGGGCGCCGCGCTCGAGCGTCAGGTCGGCCGCCAGCATCTCTTCGGTGTTTTCGCCGATCAGGAGCTTGTGCAGCGCTTGCAGATTCGGCAGGCCGTCGAGCATCAGGATGCGGTCGATCAGCTTGTCGGCATGCTTCATTTCGCCGATCGATTCCTCGTATTCCTTCTTGCCCAGCTTGTCGAAGCCCCAGTGGCGGTACATGCGCGCGTGCAGGAAGTACTGGTTGACGGCAGTCAGTTCGTTGGTCAGCTGCGCGTTGAGCAGACGGAGGATGTTCGGATCGCCCTTCATGGGATGCTTTCGTAAGTGGAGATTATGGTCATGATATCAAACCCCGCCGCGGACGGAGACAATTAAAATGATGCAGCGGCGATACCGAACAGTGCGATCAGGGAGACCGTGCCGATGGCCGTGCCGACCATGCGTTTTTTGGTCATCAAGGCCCACAGCAGCACGCCGGTGATCGACAGCAGGATGATCGAGCCGGCCAGGGTGTCGACCAGCAGGATCCAGCCGATGCCCATGCCGGAACCCTTGTGAAGATTGGCGATGATGCCGAAGGCGTTGGTGTCGTTGCGCTTGACGCTGACAAAATTGTTGCCGACCCAGTATTCAGCCTGCACATTGGAGGAAGGCGTCACGAAGGCGGCGCTCCAGCGCGCCGGCTGGGTCACGGCGGCGTCGCCCCAGGCCACCGCCCTGGCCTTGTCGGCCTTGATCTTGGTGGCGGGCGCGCCGATCGCCAGCGATTGCCTGAGCCACTGCGCCATGGCGTCGGCATCGGCCGGCGCCGGTGTCGGCAGCGGCACCTGGATGGTCGATTCCTGGGTTTGAACAGCGGGAATTTTCAGCAGCGCCCGGTGATTGAGCAGGATGCCGGAGGTGCCGAACAAGAGGCCGAGGGCGGCGCCCCACAGGCCGATCCAGCCGTGGGTCTTGCGCAGCCACTTGATCAGGGCTGCCTTGCGGCCATGCTTTTCGGCGGCGCTGACGCGGGCGGAGGCGGGCGCCGCGGCGCCCGGCTTGATCGGCGAAATCGATGCGCTCAACGTCAGGCGGCCTGACGGGTGCGGAAGCTTAGTTCGGTAACGGTGACGGCGGCGGCGGTGGCGCCGTCCACGGTCTGGCTCAGACGGGCTTGTAAGACTTGCTCGGCATAGCTGGCGCATTGGCCGCAGCAAGTGGCCACGCCCAGGTCGCGGCGCAGCTCGTCCATCGAGGTGATGCCGAGTTCGACCGCCTGGCGGATTTCACGGTCGGAGATGTTGTTGCAGACACAGACGATCATGCTCGTACCTTCTTAAAAGAGAGGAGAAACGGACAATTGCCGTTCTATCTATAATGAGAATCATTA
>JAQGNM010000606.1 GCA_028291845.1 Massilia sp.
TGCGCGCCCCCTGCAGATAACGCAGCAGCGAATGCACCCGGTCGGCGCCCCAGAACAACTCGTTGCCAACCTTGAAAGTGGGCACGCCGAACACGCCTCCGGCGATGGCCTGCTCGGTGTCGGCAGCCAGTTGCACCTTGATGCTCGCCTGCCGCGCCTGCGCGGCGATGGCGTCCCCATCCAGGCCGCAGTCCGCCGCAATTTTTTTCAGCACGGCGACATCGCCGATATCGAGTCCCTGTTCCCAGCCCGCCGCCATCACCGCCAGCGAAAAGCGCCGGCGCGGGCCCGCTTCGGTAACCGCCAGGCACATGCGCAGCGCCTGCAGGGAATTGAAAGGGTGGCCGGGCGGCGCCTTGAAGGGCAGGCCGGCGCGGGTGGCTTCGCGCATGACATCGCGAAACATGTAACGGCGCTTGGCGTCGATTTCGGCCGGACCCTTCTGGCCGTGGGCGTTGAGCAAGCCGGCAAACAGCACCGGCTGAAAGGCGATCTCGCCACCGATGTCTTCGATCCGCCCCAGCGCCTTGCTGGCCAGCCAGGCATACGGGCTGATCGGATCAAAATAAAAGGTGACGCGGATCGCGCCCATCAGAAGCTATTCTTCCATTCGCGCAAGGCGGTGAAGCTTGCCAGCGGCGTCGCGCCATCTTGCAACTTGCCGGCCGCCACCAGGCTGGCGACAATCGCCGGTTCGGTGGCGCGCAAAAACGGATTGGTGGCTTTTTCCAGGGCGATGGTCGACGGCACGGTGCTCTGGCCGGCTTCGCGCTTGGCGGTGTCGCTGACGATTCTTGCCTGCAGCGCCGCGCTGGATGCTTCGACCGCATTGGCGAAGCGCAGGTTCGACAGCGTGTATTCGTGGGCGCAGTACACCAGGGTGGCGTTGGGCAGGCTGGCCAGCTTGCCCAGCGAGCCGGCCATCTGCGCCGGCGTCCCCTCGAAAATGCGCCCGCAGCCGCCGGCGAACAGGGTGTCGCCGCAAAACAGCCAATGCAGCTTGTCGCTGAAGTAGGCGATATGGCCCAGCGTGTGGCCCGGCACATCGATCACCCGCAAGCCCAGATCGATGCCGGGCACGACAATGGTATCGCCTTCGCCGAGCTTGTCGGTGACGGCGCCGATGCCGTCGTTTCGCGGGCCGAATACCGGTACGCGCGCATGGGCCAGCAGGGCAGGCACCCCGCCGGTATGGTCAGCATGGTGGTGGGTGAGTAAAATGGCAGTCAGGTTCAGGTTCAGGCGATCGAGCGCGGCGAGAATCGGCGCGGCGTCGCCCGGGTCGACCACGGCGGCATCGACGCCATCGTGGATCAACCACAGGTAGTTGTCCTTGAAGGCGGGGACGGCGAGGACGGTGACTGGTGATCGCGGCAGGTCGGACATGGTGATCTATATAGTTGGTAGTGAAATGTAAGGCAAGCTCAGGTAATTTAAGGTAAATACCCCGAATGGACAGCGCAGGCTCACAAAAATCCATTATAGCGCTCGACGGCTGGCTGCAATCGCCGGCCGGCGCCTACGTGCGCGCCTGGGAGCAGCAATGCCTCGACAAGCTGACCGCCGACATCTTCGGTTTCAATGCGCTGCAGATCGGCCTGCCGCAAATCGATTGCCTGGCCGCCAACCGCATGCCGAATAAATGGCGCTCGGCCACGCGCACCTCCAGCGCCGAGCAACTGGCGCTGTCGGCCGATCCGCGCCAGATCGCGGTCGCCCTCGATTTCGCCGAATTGCCGTTCGCCTCGCACAGCCTGGACCTGGTGGTGATGCCGCACGTACTCGAGTTCGCCGCCGAGCCGCACCAGGTGTTGCGCGAGGTCGAACGGGTGCTCATTCCCGAGGGCCAGCTGATCATCATCGGCTTCAATCCGGCCAGCCTGTGGGGCGCACGGCAGGCCATGGGCCGGGTAGTGCACCGCCCGTATTTGCCGGAGGCGGGCGAATTCATCTCTATGCCGCGCATGAAAGACTGGTTAAAATTGCTCAATCTGGGCGTCAGCCGCAGCCATTTCGGCTGCTACGCGCCGCCTTGCCGCAGCGCCAGATGGCTCAAGCGCTTCGGTTTTCTCGAACAAGCGGGCCAGCGCGGCTGGCCCTACCTCGGCGCCGTCTACATGGTGCATGCCATCAAGCGGGTCAAGGGCGGCACCATCATCGGTCCGGCCTGGAGCCGGCGCCCGGCAGGCGCGCCGCAAGCGGTGCCTGCCACCAACCGCAACGAACAACATAAAGTATCAGAATGAGCAAAGTAGAGATTTTTACGGATGGGGCCTGCAAGGGCAATCCGGGCGCCGGCGGCTGGGGCGCGCTGCTGGTGGCCGACGGTCATGAAAAAGAAATTTTCGGTGGAGAGCTGGACACCACCAACAACCGCATGGAATTGCGCGCCGTCATCGAGGCGCTCGGCATCCTGACCCGTCCCTGCGACGTGGTGTTGCACACCGACAGCCAGTACGTCCAGAAGGGCATCTCGGAGTGGATACACGGCTGGAAAAAGCGCGGGTGGAAAACCGCCTCCAGGGAGCCGGTCAAGAACGAGGATTTGTGGCGCGCGCTCGACGCCGCCCAGGCCAATCACAAGGTCGACTGGCGCTGGGTGCGCGGACATAACGGCCACCCGGGCAACGAGCGGGCCGACGTGCGGGCCAACCGCGGTGTGGAAACCGTGCGCCGCCAGGCGTGAGGCGCCCAGCGGTGTTGCCGACCCGGGGTCAGCCGGCGCCGGCTCAGCCGGCCCCGTAGCCGCCGCCGCCCGGCGTCTCGATCACGAACACGTCGCCTGGTTCCACCGCCGTGCTGGCGACAAAGCCCAGTTCTTCGCGGCTGCCGTCGGCGCGCATGACGTAATTGCTGCCGCAGGCGCCCGGCGCGCCGCCGGCCATGCCGAACGGCGGCACGATGCGGTTGTTCGACAGGATCGAGGCCGTCATCGCTTCCAGGAAGCGGATCTTGCGCACGCCGCCATTGCCCCCATGCCAGCGGCCGCCACCGCCTGAACCGGGCTTGATGGCATAGCTGTCGAGCCGCACCGGATAGCGCCATTCCAGCACTTCCGGATCGGTCAGGCGCGAATTGGTCATGTGGGTCTGTACCACGTCGGTGCCATCGAAGCCGGGGCCGGCGCCGGAGCCGCCGGAAATGGTTTCGTAGTACTGATGGCGCTCATTACCGAACGTAAAATTGTTCATGGTGCCGGGCGCCGACGCCATCACCCCCAGCGCGCCATACAGGGCGTTGGTGATGCAGCTCGAGGTTTCGACATTGCCCGATACCACCGCGGCAGGGTAGTGCGGATTGAGCATCGATGCCGGCGGAATGATTACCCTCAAAGGCTTCAGGCAACCGGCGTTGAGGGGAATCTCGTCGTCGATCAAACTGCGGAACACGTACAACACGGCGGCCATGCAAATCGCGCTGGGCGCATTGAAATTGTTGTCGAGCTGGGGCGAGGTGCCCGTAAAATCGATCTCGGCGCTGCGACTGGCGCGGTCGATGCGGATCGCCACTTCGATCACGGCGCCGTTGTCGAGCCGGTAGGTATAGCTGCTGTCCTTGAGCGCGGTGATGACCTTGCGCACCGCTTCCTCGGCATTGTCCTGCACGTGCCGCATATAGGCTTCGACCACGTCGAGGCCGAAATGCGCCACCATCCGCTGCAGCTCCTCCACCCCTTTTTGATTGGCGGCGATCTGCGCCTGCAGATCGGCGAGGTTCTGGTCGATGTTACGGCACGGCCATGGGCCGCCGCCCAGCAGGGCGCGCGCTTCGTCTTCCAGGAAGCGGCCGGCGTGCACCAGGCGGAAGTTGTTGATCAAGACCCCTTCCTGCTCGATGTGGCGGCTGTCGGCCGGCATCGAGCCGGGCGTGATGCCGCCGATATCGGCGTGGTGGCCGCGCGAGCCGACGTAGAACAGCACGCGCGCGCCGGCTTCATCGAACACCGGGGTGATGACGGTGACGTCGGGCAGGTGGGTGCCGCCATGATAAGGATCGTTGAGCATGTAGACATCGCCCGGTTGCAGCTTGCCGGCATTGTCGCGGATGACGGTCTTGATGCTGTCGCCCATCGAACCCAGGTGCACCGGAATGTGCGGCGCGTTGGCGATCAGGTTGCCCTCGGCGTCGAACAGGGCGCAGGAAAAGTCCAGCCGCTCCTTGATGTTGACGGAGACGGCGGTGTTTTGCAGGCGCAGTCCCATCTGCTCGGCGATGCTCATGAACAGATTGTTGAATACTTCGAGCATGACCGGATCGGCGCTCGTGCCGATCGCCTTGCGCGGCGCCTTCGGTTTTACGCGGGTCAGCACCAGGTGATCGAGCGGGGTCACCTCGGCCTGCCAGCCCGGTTCGACGATATTGGTGGCATTGCTCTCGGCGACGATGGCGGGACCGTCGAAGACGTCGCCCGGACGCATGTCGTCGCGCCGGTACAGCGCGGTGGCGTGCCACTCGCCGCCCGAAAACAGCTGCACGGTATCGGCCGCCTGCAAGGGACCGCTTCGGGTGGCCTGGGCCTGCGCCTGCGCGCTGGGCGCGATGGCCGGCTCGGGCGAGGCGCCGATCGCCTCGGCGGAAATGGCTTCGACGATCAGCGCCTTGTCGGTCATCAGGAAGGAATAGCGCTTCTGGTAGGCGGCCTCGAACTGCTGCAGCATCTGCGCCACGCTGCCGACGCCGACCACGATCACCGAGTCGGTGCCGTCGTAACGCAGGTGTACCCGTTCGACGATGCGCACCTGCTGCGCCGCCACGCCCTGGTCGGTCAGCGCCGCGTGCACCTGCGCGCCCAGTTTGTCGAGCGCCGCGCGAACCTGGTCGAGGCTGGCCTCGTCCAGCACGATCTCGAGCGCCTGCTCGCGCATGGCGGTCTGGTCGGCCAGGCCCATGCCGTAGGCCGACAGCACGCCGGCGAAGGGGTGGGCGAACACGCGGGTGATGCCGAGCGCGTCGGCCACCAGGCAGGCGTGCTGTCCGCCGGCGCCGCCGAAGGTGGTCAGCGTATATTCGGTGACGTCGTGGCCGCGCTGAACCGAAATGAACTTGATGGCGTTGGCCATATTGCCGACCGCGATTTCAATAAAACCTTCGGCCACTTCCTCGGCGCTGCGCGCTTGGCCGGTGGCCGCTTCGATGCTGGCCGCCATGTCGGCGAACTTGCGCACCACGGCGTCGCGGTCGAGCTGCTCGTTGGCGCGCGGGCCGAACACGGCGGGGAAGTAATCGGGCTGCAGTTTACCGAGCATGACGTTGCAGTCGGTGACGGCCAGCTGGCCGCCGCGGCGGTAGCTGGCCGGACCGGGATTGGCGCCGGCGCTGTCCGGGCCCACCCGGTAGCGGCTGCCGTCGAAGTGCAGGATCGAACCGCCGCCGGCGGCCACCGTGTGGATGCTCATCATCGGCGCGCGCATGCGCACGCCTGCCACCTGGGTCTCGAATTCGCGCTCGAATTCGCCCGCATAGTGGGAGACGTCGGTCGAGGTGCCGCCCATGTCGAAGCCGATGATGCGGTCGAAGCCGGCGCTCTCCGCTGTGCGCACCATGCCGACGATGCCGCCGGCGGGGCCGGACAGGATCGAGTCCTTGCCCTGGAAGCGGGCGGCATCGGTCAGGCCGCCGTTACTTTGCATGAACAGCAGGCGCACGCCATCCATCTGCCGCGCCACCTGGTCGACGTAGCGGCGCAGGATCGGAGAGAGGTAGGCGTCGACGACGGTGGTGTCGCCGCGCGAGACCAGTTTCATCATCGGACTGACCTGGTGCGACAGCGACACCTGGGTGAATCCCGCCTCGCGCGCCAGTCGGCCCAGCGCCTCTTCGTGGGCGCTGAAGCGGTAGCCGTGCATCAGAACCACCGCCACCGAGCGGTAGCCGGCAGCATACAAGGCGGCCAGCTGTTTCGCCGCCGCCGCTTCATCGAGCTGCTGCAGCATTTCGCCGTTGGCGCCGACCCGTTCGTCGATTTCCACCACCTCCTCATATAACAGTTCCGGCAGCACGATGCGGCGGTCGAACAGGCGCGGGCGGTTCTGGTAGGCGATGCGCAGGGCGTCGCGAAATCCTTTTGTGATCAAGAGGGCGGTGCGCTCGCCTTTGCGCTCGAGCAGGGCGTTGGTGGCCACCGTGGTGCCCATCTTCACTGCTTCGATCAGTTCGGCAGGAATCAGTGCATCGGCCTCCAGTCCCAGCAAACGGCGAATGCCGGCCACCGCCGCATCCTGGTATTGCTCGGGATTTTCGGAGAGCAGCTTATGGGTGAGCAGGGCGCCGTCGGGCCGGCGCGCAACGATGTCCGTAAACGTGCCGCCGCGGTCGACCCAGAACTGCCAGCGGCGGTCCAGGCGTGGTGCTTGCTCGGAGGAATTGTGATCCATGGGTGCTTCTACCTTTCTGAGTGAAGGGGCGGCTGGCGGCGCCTGCGTATGTTCAAGGCTGATATTGACGCTGATGACGTCGGCATGAACTATTCGGGCCAGTCTGGTGCGCGGCGCACCATGTTGGTTCGGGCCACGCACAACGTTAAAACAATGGCTTATTGTAGGTTCGATGGCGACGTTTTGTAAAACAATTTATTGACATTTTGTCGGCAAAAAATATATTATCAATTTCAGCAGCAGTCACATCGGGTACCGGTAGGAGCCGCACACCGATCATCGATCGGGTGCATCGTTGATGTCACATCACCAGGGGAGTCTCAGTATGATCAGCAAGGCCTTCAAATACATGGCGGTCGCCGGCGTTTCGCTGGCGTTCTGCGCCGCCGCCCAGGCGCAGCAGGAAATACGCATCGGCGTCATCTATCCGCTGACGGGCGCGGCGGCGTCCACCGGCAACGAAATCAAGAATGCGCTCGACCTGGCGGCCGATATCGTCAACAACGGCGCCAAGGGCATCACCAATTTGCCGTTCGCCGCCGGCGGTGGCTTGCCGGCTCTGAAAGGGGCGAAGATCAAGCTGGTTTATGCCGACCACCAGAGCAACCCCCAGGTCGGCGCCAGCGAAGCCGAGCGCCTGATCACCCAGGAAAAGGTGGTGGCTTTGATGGGCTCCTATAACAGCAACGTCACCCAGACCGCCAGCCAGGTGGCCGAGCGCTACAAGGTGCCGTTCCTGAACGCCGAGTCGTCGGCCGCCGGTCTGACCCAGCGTAATTTCAAATACTTCTTCCGCACCACCGCGCATGACGACCTGTTCGTCAACAACTTCTACGCTTTCTACAAGGATCTGGCGGCGAAAAAAGGCATCAAGGTCAAGAATGTCGCCCTGTTCAACGAGAACACCCAGTGGGGCAACGAGACCACCAAGCTGGAAACGAAGCTGTCGGCCGACAATGGCATCAACATCCTCAAGGCCATTTCCTATCCGGGCAAGAGCACCCAGTTGACCTCCGAAGTGCAACTGCTGAAGGCCTCCAACCCGGAAGTGGTGATGCAGTCGTCCTACCTGGGCGACGCCATCATGGCGATGAAGACCTACAAGCAACTGGGCTTTTCGCCCGACATGATCCTGGCGAACAATGCCGGCTTCACCGATACCGAATTCATCCGCACGCTCGGCAAGGATGCCGATTTCGTCATCACCCGCGAAGTCTGGTCGCTCGACCTGGCCAAGAACAACCCGCTGATCAAGCAGGTCAACGATCTGTACAACAGCCGCTACAAGGTCAACCTGACGGGCAACACCTCGCGCGCCTTTACCGGCTTGTTGACCCTGGCCGACGCCATCAACCGCGCCGCTTCGACCGATCCCGAGGCGATCCGCAAGGCATTGACCGAAACCGACATCCCCGGCAACAAGCTGATCATGCCGTG
>JAQGNM010000004.1 GCA_028291845.1 Massilia sp.
TACCTGCTGCTGACGCGACAAGTGGCTTACCGGGATCCAGAGATCGACTACGCCGCAATGAGTGCCAGGAAAAACGCACCACGCTGGATCAAGCAACTCCAGCTGATTGGCCAGTGGCCGGGACAAACCCTGCCACCAGCAAACACTTAACACGCCCGCTGCAACGAGGGGTCGGACCCAGCGGCTAGATCAAACCCGCAACAGGGCGGGAAGGGACGATGCGTCCATACACTACTAAGCTTTCACGGTAACAAAAGTGGAAACCTACTTTTGTTTGGCCTGGCTAGTCAAAACCTTGAAAACCAGCTTAGAGGCGAAAAGATAGTCAGGGAAAAATCGCTGGCGGAGCCAGACGATTTTTTGGGGACGCAAACCCGAGTCTGAATTGAGTTCGCCTCGGGGGCATGGGGCGGTCGTCTGCTACACTCGTCGCGCATTTTACAATTTAAGGATTCCATGAACTTCAAGCTTCCCTTGATCGCCCTCTTTGTCGGCGCCCTCAGCCTGTCTGCCTGCGGTGGCGGCGGCGATAGCGGCAGCGGCGTTGCCGTCAGCGGACCGGCGAGCCTGGTCAGTACCGACGTCACCGTCGGCAGCGGCGCCACCGTGGCTGCCGGCACCCCGATCACGATCAACTATACCGTTTGGGTGTACAAGGCCGATGCCAGCGATTTCAAGGGTAGCCAGGTCGATTCAGGCACCGGGCTGCAGTTCACCGCCGGCGCCACCAATATTATTGCCGGCGTCTCGAACGGCGTGGTCGGCATGAAAGTGGGCGGCCGCCGCGTGTTGCTGATCCCGGCCGCGCAAGCGTATGGCGGCAGCGGCTCCGGTGCCATCCCGCCCAATTCGGGGGTCGTGTTCGACATGACGGTGACCGCCGTCCGCTAAACCAAGCGTAGCAGTCAACGTAAAAAAGCGCTCCGTGGAGCGCTTTTTTATTGTTTACCGGGCTGGCCCAGCATGCGGCCCCAAAAGGCGCGGCCCTCTTGCAAACCGTGCTTGAGCGCCCCGACTACATGCAGCGCGATCAAGCCGATCAGGCACCAGGCGGCGATGGCGTGCAGTTGCGCCATGCGCTCATGCCAGATGTCCGATTCGGTCAGGGGGCTGGCGATGCGCAGCAGGTCGAACACGCCGATCGGGCGTCGGGCGAACCACTGCATCAACACCCCGCTGGTCAACATCGCCACCAGCGCCATCAGCATCGACAGGTGCACGCCGCGCGCCATTACGCGTTCGATGCGGGGGTGGGGCGGCGCCAGCGGCGCGCTGGCGGCACAGCGCCAGACGATGCGAAACGCCACCAGCGGCAGGCTGAGGGTGCCGATGGCGATGTGCAGGGTGCGCCAGTAGCTGCGCTCCGCGCCCGGCGGCAGGCTGGAAAAATACAGGCCGAGCGCCAGCATGGCCAGCACCAGCAGCGCGCCCAACCAGTGGTTGAAGCGGGAGACCGGGCCGAATGCGGAGGGAGAGTCGCGAAGTCGCATGCGCGCTCCAGAGCGGAAAACAGCGATTATGCGCAAAGAATTGCTTGTACACAACTCTTAACCATACCTGTAATACTTGGTTAGCGCAGCATGTCGATATGCAGGATACCGTCCTCGAGGTAGGGCGCGCTGATGGTGGCGAAACCGAAGCCCGCATAAAAGCCTTCCAGGTACTGCTGCGCGCCGATCTTGACCGCCACGCCCGGATACAGGCGCTCGCAGTGCGCCAGGCCCTGTTCGACCAGTTGCCGGCCGATGCCGCCGCCGCGCCCGGCGCTGGTGGTGAGCACGCGGCCGATCGACGCTTGTTCGTATTTGGCGCCGGGCGCCAGCACACGCAGGTAGGCGATCAGCTGGCGGCGGCCCTCGACCGTTTTCCAGCCCAGCAGATGGTGGGCGTCCTCGTCGAGGCCGTCGAAGTCGTTCCACAAGCACTGCTGTTCGAGCACGAACACGTGCAGGCGCGCGGCCATCATGGCGTAGACGTCGTGGTTGCTCAGCTGGTCGAAGCTGGCCCATTGCCAGTCGATGGCGTTGATATTCGCGTTGCTCATGCGGCGGTTTCGAATCCTTCGAGGACGTTGACGACATTGATGCCGATTTCGGCGACCGCGTAGCCGCCTTCCATGACGAACACGGTGGGCGGGCCGAGCTGGGCGATGCGCTCGCCGACCCTTAAAAAATCGCCGCTTTGCAGGGAAAAGTGAGATAGCGGATCGCCGATGAAGGTGTCGACGCCGAGCGACACCACCAGCGCGTCGGCGCCGAAGCCGGCCAGTTTATAACACGCCGTCTCCAGCGCGGCGAACCAGGTGGATGAACTGCTGCCGGCGGCCAGCGGCAAATTCATGTTGTATCCAAGCCCGGCGCCGTCTCCCGTTTCGTCGGCGTGGCCGAGATAAAACGGGTACTCGCAGGTCGGGTCGGCGTGGATGGACGTAAACAGCACGTCGCTTCGCTGATAAAAAATGCTCTGGGTGCCGTTGCCGTGGTGGTAGTCGATGTCGAGGATGCCGACCTTGTCGGCGCCGTCGTCGAGCAGGTGCTGGGCCGCCAGCGCGGCGTTGTTCAGAAAGCAGTAGCCGCCAAAATAATCGGCGCCGGCGTGGTGGCCGGGCGGACGGGTGAGCGCGAAGGTGCCGCGTTCGCCCAGGCGCAGCGCGTGGGCGGCGTTGACGGCGCAATCGGCGCCGGTCTTGGCGGCAATCCAGGTGCCGGCGGTCAGCGGGGTGCCGCTGTCCATCGAGTACAGGCCCATTTTCGCCGCAAAATTGTCCGGTTCGACGTCGACGCGCAGGCCGCGGATCGGCCACACGGAGGGAAAGGCATCGCGCGCGGCGTTGTCGGGATCGAGGGCCAGCCACTCGCTCCAGGCGTTGCGTAAAAAATGCAGGTAACGCGGCGTGTGGATTTTTTCCAGCGAGGTCAAAGGCACGCCGTGCGGGGTGACGATGTTACCCAGGCCGCGCCGGCCGAATTCGGCCGCCACCATGTCGGCCCGCTCCGGCTTTTCAAAGGCCGCCACCAGGGCACCGCGAAACATCTCGTGCTTGCCCCGGTGCTGGGCATGGTGCTCGTTGTAAAAGGCCAGCATGGTTCGCCTTGTCGGCAGCGCGTCAGAACGGCCCTGTCATTCGCAGCACAGGGTACTGGTGTTATAGGCGGCGACGAAATCGTCGAACGCGGGGCCGGGCGCCGCTTCGATCGCCGCCTGCTCGGCCAGCGACGCTGCGCTCATCTCGTCGAACAGCGACAATTCGGCCGGCATCAAGGGATCGTTGCGGAAAAACGCCGCGTGCAGTTCGCTCTGGCGCAAGCCGAAAGCGGCCGACGAACCCAGCTCGCGCACGTCTTCCAACACGCGCGCCGACGGCGTCAGCGCCGGGTTGTCGACCTTGGCCTGCTGTTTCGCCAGCGAGTCGGCGTGCACGCCGGACTGGTTATGTTCGACGTCGAGCAGGGCGGCGACCGGCGCGATACGGTTCAATAATTCGGTGGCCCAGTCGCGCAAGGCGATCTCGCTGTCGCCGCGCGTGAGGGTCAGGCCGGGACGGCGCCCTTCCTTGACGGTACGGGCAAAATTACTGGCGTTGACGGCGCTCTCGGTGACGTTCACTACCGGGCTTTCATCGAGTGCGCAGAACAGCAAAAAGGCGTCGAGGAAGCGGCCGGTCTCCAGGCTGATGCCGACCGGCTCGTAGGGGTCGACGTCCATGCAGCGCACCTCGATGTACTGCACGCCGCGCCGGCACAGGGCCTGGATCGGCCGTTCGCCGGTCTTGATCACGCGCTTGGGGCGGATGGTGGCGTAGTACTCGTTCTCGATCTGCAGCACGTTGGTCGACAACTGGATCCACTCGCCATCCTTCTTGGTGCCCAGCTGCTGATACGGAGGATACGGCCGGTTGACCGCATCCATCAGGGTGCTGACGTAACTTTCCAGGCTGTTCTCGTGCGGCGTCAGGCCGGATTGGGCGTCGTTCTGGTAACCGAGGTCGCTCATGCGCAGGCTGGTGGCGTACGGCAGGTACAGCGTGTCATCGGACAGCGTCTCGAGCTTGTGGGGACGGCCCCGCAAAAAATCGGTGGAGAGGGCGGGAGAAGCGCCGAACAGGTACATCAACAGCCAGCTGTAGCGCCTGAAATTGCGGATCATCGCAATATAACTTTCAGACTGAAAATCGCGCATGGCGTTGCGGCGTTCCTGCGGCACGCCTTCGTGGCGCGCCAGCAGCTGCCACAGCGCCTCGGGCAGCGAATAATTGTAGTGAATGCCGGCGATGCACTGCATGGCTTTACCGTAGCGCAGCGCCAGGCCGCGGCGGTACACGTGTTTCAGCATGCCGATGTTGGAAGTGCCGTAGTTGGCGATCTCGATGTGCGCTTCGTCCGGCAGCTGGCACGGCATCGATTCGCTCCACAGCATTTCGTCGCCCAGCTTGGTGTAGGCATAGCGGTGGATGGCGTCGAGTTTATTCAGGGTGATGCTGATGTCGTGTTCGGCCGGGGTGATGAACTCGAGCAGCGCCTCGGCGTAATCGGTGGTGATCTGCGGGTGCGTCAGGGCCGAACCGAGCGCGCGCGGGTGCGGCGTCTGCGCCAGCTTGCCGCTACGGTCCACGCGCAGGGTTTCGCGTTCGATGCCGCGCAAGCCCTGGCCGAGCAGGGCACGGTGATCGTCGTCGTCAAGTAGTGCCAGTCGGCGGGTCAGTAGGTTCGGCACGGGGTGAATCCTTTCAATGCTGCTTTTGTTTGATATGTTGTCTGTTTCAATGTGGTGCAGAGATTAACCGAAAACCGCCTTCTTCGCCGACGCCGGGGTAAAAAGCAGGTGCCAGATCTTGCCTAAGCTCCGCCTTATCCGGGCGCCGGCGACCGCGCTGGCGGCGGTGCCGCAGTGAGCGCCCGGATCGAGCGTTCGACCTGCTGCTCGAGCAGCGGCAGCGGCAGGGCGCCATTGTCGAGTACGGCGGCATGAAAGCGGCGGATATCGAAGCGCTCGCCCAGCGCCGCCTGGGCTTTTTCGCGCAGGGCCTTGAAGCGCAGCTGGCCCAGTTTATAGGCCAGCGCCTGGCCCGGCGCGGCGATGTAGCGGTCGACTTCGACCTCGTTGTCGGCGCCATTGTTGGCGGTGTTGGCGTTCAAGTAATCGATGGCTTGCTGGCGGCTCCAGCCCATCGCGTGGATGCCGGTGTCGGCCACCAGCCGCGCCGAGCGCAGCAGGTCGGAGTTGAGCCGGCCGAAGGCGGAAAACGGGTCGTTATACAAGCCCAGTTCCGTGCCCAGGCTCTCGGCGTACAAGGCCCAGCCCTCGCCGTAGGGCGCGTTCCAGCCATAGCGGCGAAACGCCGGCAGATCCTGCAGTTCGCGCGCCCGCGCCACCTGCAGGTGGTGGCCCGGTACCCCTTCGTGCAGCACCAGCGTCGCGGTTTCCCACAGCGGGCGCGTCGCCAGTTTGCTGGTGTTGACGACGATCGCCGCCGGCCGCGCCTCGCTGGCCGCTTCGTAATATGCGGCGCCCTGGTCGTCGGCGCCGTCCTGGATCTGGCGCACCGCCAGCGCTTCGGCGGGTAGGTTGGCGAACAGGCGCGAAGCGGCGGCAGTGGCGCGCGCCAGCTGGCGGCGGTAGCGCCTGAGCAGCTTGTCGGGATCGCTGGCGAACAGCCGCGTGTCGCTGTTGGCGAAGGTGGCGAATTGCGCAAAGCTGCCCTTGAAACCGGTGCGGGCGATCGCCGCCGCCATCTCGGCGCGAATTCGCGCCACTTCCTTGATACCCAGCGCGTGCACCGCGGCGGGCGCCAGCTCGGTGCTGTCTTGCAGCAGAAACTGGTAGTACTCGGTACCGGCCGGCACGCCGAGGATGCCGATGGTGTCGCGCGCCGCCGGCAAGGCCTCCAGGCGCACATAGTCTTCCAGCTTCAGTAGGGCGGGAGCGGCGCGCGTGCGCAGGGCGGCCGGGCCTGCTTGCGCCAGTTCGTCGCGCACCGCTTTCGGGATGGTGGCGGGGATTTCGCGGAATGGCCGCTCCAGCATGCCGCCGCCGGCCACGCTTTCGCGCAGCTGGCGCAGCAGGCCCGGCACCAGCCGCAGCGCCGTTTTGGGCGCGCTCCAGCCGAGCTTTTGGCCCTCGCGCATCTGCTCGATCAAGCCATCGACATGGGCCGGCAAGGCCTCGATGCGCGCCAGATAGGCGCGGTAGTCCGCTTCGGTGGCGAACGGCATCTGCACCACCACCCGCGGCAGATTGACGTGCAGGCCGTCCTGGTTGGTCAGCGGCGCATAACGGTAGGGATAAAAGGTGGCCGCCTTGATGCGCCGCTCTTTCTGGTCGATGAATACCTCGAGCGAGAGGCGGTTGTTGCCGGTGAGTTTATTGGCATCGATCTGGCGTGCCTGTTCGAGCGCCTTTTTTTCGTGGTCGTTGGCGGCCAGGCTGGCGGCCAGCGAGGTGTCGGACCATTGACTGTTAAAACGGGCGTCGCCCAGGGCGGTTGCCAGTTCGGGCTGGTTTTGCAGGCGCCAGTTCCAATCGGCGGCAAACAGGGCGCGCGCCTGGCTGTCGGCTGTTTCCGCCGGTGCCGTGGAGGGCGTGGCGGCGCCGGCAACGGCGTTGCCGAACACGGGCACGAGCAAACACAGGGCGAACAAACGACGCATGCGGGCCTTTCTGAATCGGGACCGTCATCGTAGCAAAAATGACCAGATCGCCGCGCCACCCTAAACTCGTAACCCGCCCGACACCCGTTCAATACCCGACAGATCGCGCCACGACTGCACCGCCTGAAAACCGTGCGCCGCCAGCATGTTGCGCACCGCCGCGGCCTGGTCGTATCCATGTTCGAGCAGCAGCGAAGCGCCCGGCGCCAGGTGCGCAGGCGCCCCTGCGATGATGCTGCGTAAATCCGCTAAACCATCGGCGTGGTCGGTGAGGGCGTCGACCGGCTCGAAGCGCAAGTCGCCCTGCGACAGGTGGACGTCGCCATCGGCGATATACGGCGGGTTGGAGACGATCAGGTCGAACCGCTCGCTGCCGAGCGCCGCGTACCAGTCGCTTTCGATAAACCGCACGGCGGCGCCATTGGCGGCGGCGTTGGCGCGGGCCACCCGCAGGGCTGCCGTGCTGGCGTCGAGCGCGCTGACGGCGGCGTCAGGCCGCGTGTGCGCCACGGCCACCGCGATGGCGCCGCTGCCGGTGCCCATGTCGAGCATGGCGCCGCGTGGCGGCAGCCGTTCGAGCGCCAGTTCGACCAGCAGTTCGGTGTCGGGGCGCGGAATCAGCACGGCGCCGTCGACGGCGAAATCGAGCCCGTAAAATTCGCGTTTGCCGACGATGTAGGCGATCGGTTCGCCAGCGAGCCGCCGCGCCACCAGCGTATTGATCGCCTGCGCTTCGGCCGCATCGACCTGGCGCTGCGCGCCGGTGATCAGGCCGACGCGCGTCAGGCCCAGTGCATGTCCCAGCAAAATGCGGTTTTCCAGCGGATCGAGCGGCAGCGCGGCCTGGATGGCGCCCACCGTCATGCCTTCCTCCACCCTCATCGCTGGCGGCGCGCCAGCAGGTAGATCAAAGCGCCGGTCAGCAGCACGAACCACAGCGCCGACCACTGGGGGATCGACAAGCCCAATAAAGTGTCGCGGGCGTCTTCGCACAGGCCGTCGGCCTTGAACAGCCACGGCAGCAGGGTGGCGCTGGGGATTTTATTGAGCGCCGTCTCCATCGGGTCGATGCCGCACGACAGGCCCGGGTGGGCCAGCACCCACAGGTGCTTGCCGACCACGGCGAGTCCTGCCAGCGCGCCCGCCAGGCCGAGTCCCGCGCCCAGTTTCGGCTTGTCGCCGAAAGCGCCGATGGCGCAGCACAGGGCGATCGCCAGGAACAGGTAGCGCTGGATCACGCACAGGGGACACGGCAACAAGCCTGTCACGTGCTGCAGATACAGGGCGATGGCGACGAGGCCGACGCAGACGAGGGCGATGGCGTTGAGCAGGCTGCGGGAGCGGATCATGTAGGAAGCTCGAAAGTGGCGGGATGGAGCGATTTTCGCATAAACCAGCTAGTCGCCCAGCGCCGCCAGCAATTCGGCCTGGTGCTCGGCCGCCAGCGCATTGGTCAGCTCCGTCAAGTCGCCATCCATGATGAAATCGAGTTTATATAAAGTCAGGTTGATGCGGTGGTCGGTCATGCGGCCCTGCGGGAAGTTATAGGTGCGGATGCGCTCGCTCCTGTCGCCCGAGCCGATCAAACTCTTGCGGGTCGCCGCTTCCTTCGATTGCTGCTCCCGCAACTGCACATCTTTTATTCGCGCGGCCAGCACCTTTAAAGCTTGCGCCTTGTTCTTGTGTTGCGAGCGGTCGTCCTGGCACTCGACCACGATACCGGTCGGCAGGTGGGTCAGGCGCACCGCCGAATCGGTCTTGTTGATGTGCTGCCCGCCGGCGCCGGAGGCGCGGAAGGTGTCGATTCTGAGGTCGGCCGGATTGATGTCGACGTCCTCCACTTCGTCCGCCTCCGGCATCACGGCGACGGTGCACGCCGAGGTGTGGATGCGGCCTTGCGTTTCCGTGGCCGGCACGCGCTGCACGCGGTGGCCGCCGGACTCGAATTTGAGTTTGGAATATGCGCCGTTGCCGACCAGGCGCACGATCACTTCGCGGTAGCCGCCCAGGTCCGAGGTCGATTCCGACACCATCTCCACCTGCCAGCGGTTTCTCTCCGCAAAACGGCTGTACATGCGCAGCAGGTCGCCGGCGAACAGGGCCGATTCGTCGCCGCCGGTGCCGGCGCGGATTTCAAGGAAGATGTTGCGCTCGTCGTTGACGTCCTTCGGCAGCAGCATTTTCTGCAAATCGATTTCCAGCGCCGCCAGGCTGGCCTTGGCGTTCTCGATTTCCTCCTGGGCGAATTCCTTCATTTCCGGGTCCACCAGCATCTGCTGCGCTTCCGCCATGTCCTGGCTGGCTTGCTGGAATTGGCCGTACAGCGCCACCAGCGGGCCGATCTCGGCATGCTCGCGGCTCATTTTTCGATAATTGTCCATGTTCGACGTGGCCGATTCATGGCCCAGCAGTTCGTCGAGTTCGACAAGTCGGTTGGCCAGTTGGTCCAGCTTGGCCAGCATCGATGGTTTCATAGGGTGCTCAATAAAGGGAAAAGGCGCGCGGCGGCGGCCGGAAACGAGGCAAGACGGAGCAGTAAAACGGCGCTAACGGCGGCCGCGGAACAGCTGCGGCAGCAGGGCCGCCAGGCGGGCGCGCTCGTCGCCCTCGGCGCGGCGCAGCGCTTGCTGCGGGCCGTGCAGGAATTTCGCCGTCAAGCCTTTCGACAGGGCTTCCAGCACTGCTTCGACATCGTCGCCGCGCGCCAGCATTTTACGGGCGCGCTCGAGTTCCATCAGGCGCATCGCCTCGCTCGATTCGTGCAAATCCTGGATCACCGGCACCACCGCGCGATCGCCCACCCAGTGCATGAACGATTGCACGCGCGTTTCGATGATCGCTTCGGCTTCGGCCACGGCCGCCTGGCGGTGTTCGATGCCGGTCTGCACCACCTGACCGAGGTCGTCGACAGTGTACAAAAACACGTCGTCCAGACGGCCGACTTCCGGCTCGATATCGCGCGGCACCGCCAGGTCGACCATGAACATCGGCTTGTGGCGTCTGGCCTTGATGGCGCGCTCGACCAGGCCCAGGCCGATCAAGGGCAGCGAGGAAGCCGTGCAGGAAATGACGATGTCGAATTTCGACAATTGTTCGGGCAGGGCGGCCAGGGTGATGGCGCGGCCGTTAAAACGCCGCGCCAGCGCTTCTCCCCGTTCCAGGGTACGGTTGGCAACCGTCACCGATTTGGGCTGCTGGGCGCCGAAGTGGGTGGCGCACAACTCGATCATTT
>JAQGNM010000037.1 GCA_028291845.1 Massilia sp.
CAAAAACACGCCAACAGGAGAAACCATTATGACCAAGCGTATCGGTAACAAAGACGAAGCCCAACACCGCGGCAAAGCCGAAAAGAAAGATATCAAGCGCACCAACAAGGCGCGCGAAGTGATCAAGCAAGCCATCGCCAAGGCCAAGTACCGCAACCAGATCAAGAACCAGCCGATGGAAATGTCGCTGCCACCGGCCTGATATCCAGCCCTCTCGAAGCAGCCCACCCCGGCAACGCGGTGGGCTTCTTTACGTGCGCCGCCTGGCCGGCCGCGGCATGTTCGCCATTTCCCGAAAATTTCGTCAGGCGCCGCCGGCCGGCCCTTTCGCCAGGCCGCAAGCCGCGCTAAGGTACGCTTATCTCAATGGGAGGCGCGATGGATAGCAAGCAGGCGTATCACTGGCGAAAACAATTGTTGTGGGGATTACTGTTGATCGGCATTGGCGCCGCCTTGCTGGCCGACCAGCTCGGCTACGTCGACATCTATGATTTGTGGCATTACTGGCCATTGGTGCTGGTGGTAATCGGCGTCATCAAAATGATCGGTTACCCGACCGTCAAGGATTTCATCGGCGGGCTATGGTTGGTGATCATCGGCGTGTGGCTGTTCGCCAATTTCGAGCATATGTTCGGCATATATTTCGATAACAGCTGGCCGTTCCTGATCATCGCCTGGGGCGTGATCCTGATCTTGAAACCGTTCATTCGCGATCGCTTCGCCGTCGACGCCGCGCCACCGGCCAACAAGGAACCACTGCCATAACCCGGCCCGCAAGGTAAAAATGTGCCGCGCCGTGATCCTGGGCGGACCATGGCCGCCGCGCGCCGGTCAGCCGCTCCGGCCAGCAGAATCTGCGCCAGCGACTCGGCTGGTTCAGGCGGCGTCGAGGCCCCACCACTTGGGCAGCAGCGCCTGCACGTCGGGCTGGGCAAAGCGGTCGTCGATCAGGTAGACGACGCCGCGGTCGCCGTCGGTGCGGATGACGCGGCCGGCGGCCTGCACCACCTTCTGGATGCCGGGGTAGAGGTAGGTGTAATCGTAGCCGGCGCCGAAGGTGGTTTGCATGCGTTGGCGTACCTGCTCGTTAACCGGGTTCATTTGCGGCAGGCCGAGCGTGGCGATGAAAGCGCCGATCAGGCGCGCGCCGGGCAGATCGATACCTTCGCCGAAGGCGCCGCCCAGCACCGCGAAGCCGACGCCGCTGCCATCGACCGCGAAGCGGTGCAGGAACGCCGCGCGGCCCGCCTCGTCCATCCGCCGCTCCTGGCGCCACCAGGCAATGGCGGGATAGCGCGCGGCGAAGTCCGCGGCCACCTGCTCGAGATAATCGAAGCTGCTGAAGAACGCCAGATAGTTGCCGGGCTGGCTGGCGAACTGGCGCGCCACCAGGTCGGCGATCGGCGCCACCGAGCGCGCGCGATGTTGAAAACGGGTGGAGATGCGGTCGACGACGCGCACCTGCAGGTGGGTGGTGGAAAATGGCGATTCGACATCGATGAAGGCGGTGTTGGCTGGCATGCCGAGGGCGTCGCTGTAATAATGCCAAGGACTGAGGGTGGCGGAGAACAGCGCGCTGGCGTGGGCGAAGTCGAAGCGCGGCTTGAGAAACGGTGCCGGCACGATGTTGCGAATGCACAGGGCAGAACCATCGCGCTCGCCGTTGCTGATGTCGAACAGCGAGTGCGCGCCAAACGATTCGGCCAGCCGGATGAACTGCAGGGCATCGAAATAAAAGCGCTGCAGGGCAGGGTCGAGCGCTTCGGCATGTTCGGCCAGGTGCTCGCTGATGTCGCTGACGGCGCCCTGCAGATTGGTCAGCAACTTGTCGGGCAATTCGGCCAGCACCTGGTAGGGCGCGGCGTGCGCCTTTTCCAGTTCGCTCCAGTTGCGCGAGACGCGGTCGAGCGCTTTTTTCATCGACGGCGGCGCGACCGCACGCGCCGCGCGCAGGGCGCCGCGCGACAGCTCGCCCGTGTACATCGCGCGGGCGCGCGACACCCGGTTGTGGGCTTCGTCGACCAGCACGCTGACCTTCCACTGGTTGCTGGTGGCGAGCGCATACAGCATGGCGCCGCCATCGTAATAATAATTGTAGTCGCCGACGATGACGTCGCTCCAGCGGCTCATTTCGCTGCCCAGATAATACGGGCAGACGCCGTGCGCGAGGGCGACGCTGCGCACAGTGGCGCGGTCGAGCACGGGCACGCGCGCCGCCGCTTCGCGCGCGGCCGGCAAGCGGTCGTAAAAGCCGCGCGCCAGCGGGCAGGAGTCGCCATGGCAGGCTTTGTCGGGATGCTCGCAGGCTTTCTCGCGCGCGGCCAGTTCGAGCACCCGCAGCGGCTGGCCGGGCGCGGCGATGGTGTGCAGGGCGTCCAGCGCCAGTTGGCGCCCCGGGGTTTTCGCCGACAGAAAAAACACCTTGTCGATCTTCTGAGCGGGCGCCGCTTTCAGGACCGGGAACAAGGTGCCGACGGTTTTGCCGATGCCGGTGGGCGCCTGCGCCAGCACGCAGCGCCCGCCGCTGTTGGCTTTGTAGACGGTCTCCGAAAGGTGGCGTTGGCCGGGGCGAAAGGCCGCATGGGGAAAGGGCAGCGCGCGCAAGGCGGCGTCGCGGGCCTGGCGGTGCGCCAGTTCGGCGGCGGCCCAGGCGACAAAACGATCGCACAAGCGCGCGAAGTGCTCGGCCAGTTCGCCGGCACTGGCGCTCTCGCGCACCAGCGTTTCGCTCTGCTTGCCGATATCAAAGTACACCAGGGCCAGGTCGAGCCGCTCCAGGCCGCGCTGGCGGCACAGCAGGTGGCCGTAGACGCGCAGCTGCGCCCAGTGCAGGTGGCGGTGGCGCTCGGGCATGCCGTCGAGCCGCCCGCGGTAGGTCTTGATTTCTTCCAGCAGGTTTTGCGCCGGATCGTAACCGTCGGCGCGTCCGCGCACCAGCAAGGGACCATGGCGGCCGGATAAACTCACTTCGGTCTCATAGCCGGCGCCGCGCCGGCCGGTGACGACGGCATGGCCGGCCACGCCTTCCTGGGCGGTGGGCGAGGGCGTGAAGCGCAGGTCGAGGTCGCCCGCCTTGGCGGTGAATTCGCATAGCGCGCGCACGGCGACGACGTAGGTCGCTGCGTCGATGGCAGCGTCAATAAGCGCGTCGGGCACCGCGTCGGCGTCGGCGCTCATGGGCCGCCTTCGCTCCACTGCAGGTAACACACCGCCACCGGCAATTGGTGGCGGGCGCAGTAGTCGAGCCAGCGCACCTGGTTGTCCTGCAGGCGGTCGCCCGGCCCCTTCACCTCGATCATCCGGTAACGCTTCTCGGCGGGCCAGAACTGGATCAGGTCGGGATAGCCGCTGCTGTTTCCCTGCAGGTCGGTCAGCATCCGTTCGAACAGGCGCTTGAGGTGGCGCGGGTCGATGCAGGCGAGCGCCATTTCCAGCAGATCGGCACCGAGAAACTCCCAGGCGACGAAGGGCGAGGCGATGCCGCGCTTGGAGGCGAAGGTGGCGCGTATGGTGGTGAGATAGGCGTCCGAATCGAGTTCGGCCAGGCAGACGTCGAACAGCGCGGCGCGGCGCGCGACGAAGTCGGCGCTGTACAAATCCATCGGGCCGCGGTGGAAGGGATGAAAAAAGGCGCCCGGAATGGCGCTGAAGATCGCCCGCCAGCACAATAGGCCGAACAGGGCGTTGATCAGCGCGTTCTCGACATACAGCACCGGCGCCGCGGGGCTGGCCAGATGGTCGCGCACCACCCCTTCGACCCACCACGTTGGCCCGGGCCTGGGTAACGTCAGGTCGATGCGCGCCGGCGGCGGCGGCTTTGGCGAGCGGGTGGTCGGCAGCCCCAATTGGCGAGTCAGGCGCGGGGCGATGCGCAGCAAATGCTGGCGCTCCGCTTCGCTCTCGGGCGCCAGCAGGGCGGCTTTGAGTAGTTTGTGGGCGGCGCCGAACTGGCGGGTTTTTTCCAGCACCCGCACGCACCTGGCGCGCGCGCCGGGAAAGCGGCAGGCGGCATAAACCGGATAGGCGGCATCGAATTCGCCGCTTTTTTCAAGCTGCTGGGCCAGTTGAAACAGCAGGCGCTGACGGCGGCTGTCGAGCCAGTCGTTGTCGAACGGCGTTTGCGGCAGGCGCGGCAGGATCTCGTGCGGCGTGGCGCCGGCGCGAAAATCTTCCTTGGCGCTGTGCAGTTCGATGTAGCGGTCGACGTCGGCGCTGCTGCGAAAGCCGCGCGACGCTGTCGAAATGTCGACCTGTTCGTAGCGCACGACACCGAGGTCGGACAGAATCAGCTCGGTCCAGTCCTGGCGGAAGTTGCCGAAAAAGATCAGGCGCAAACGCTCGCAGAGGGGCTTGACCGCCACCTTGAGGAGGGGATCGGCGGGGCTGGCGCTTTTGCCAAGCCAGTCGGAAAACCGCCGCTCACTGGCGCCGGCATGCTGCTCGCGCAGGGCGCTCAGCTG
>JAQGNM010000050.1 GCA_028291845.1 Massilia sp.
GATCGCGACGCAGGAGTTGGTGGTTCCCAAGTCGATACCGATAATTCTGCCCATGATATTTTCCTTTTATAAGTACTGAGTACTAAGTTTTTGATTTACCGAATATGCGGAAGAACGGGGTGCTTTCAAGAGCACCTTGCTCCACAGCTTGTTTTTATTTTGCTTGCGCCGCCGTGACGATGGCCGGACGCAGCAGGCGATCGGCAATCATGTAACCTTTTTGCAGTACGTTGACCACCGTGTTGGCTTCCTGATCGGCCGGCACGACGGCCACCGCCTGGTGCTTCATCGGGTCGAGCTTGTCGCCGACGGCCGGCTGCACTTCGACCAGCTTGTTGCGCTCGAAGGCGGAAGTCATCTGTTTCAAGGTCATCTCGACGCCTTCCTTGAGCGACTCGATGGTGGGATTTTCGACCTTCAATGCCATTTCGAGGCTGTCGCGGACCGGCAGCATCGCTTCAGCAAAACTTTCCACGGCAAACTTGTGCGCCTTGCTGATGTCTTCCTGGGCGCGGCGGCGAATGTTTTCACCTTCCGCCTTCGCACGCATGAAAGCGTCGTGCATTTCCGACAGTTTGGCCTGGGTCTCGCTCAGTTGCTGTTCGAGAGCGCTCTCTGGCGCCACAGCCTGCTCGCCGCCCTCATTCACTGGGGGCACTTCCTGGTTTGCTTGATCTTGCATCGAAAAGCTCCTATAAATCAATTACTTAGCGGTTAACGAACAATTGTTGATCGTCACGATGCGCAGCAGATGGGGCTATCGCCTACAGTTTCAAGGGTTATTATTTAGAGAAGTTGTTTCTGAACTTGTAACCGCTGTTACACAATTTACGGATCAGAATCTTTCGTGATGATTAACGCGCTCTACTATGCGTTTGACAAGGTTGCTGCCCAGAACCCGCGCAACCACTCTTCAGGAGTCATCATGAAACTGCAATTTCTTACCTTGAGCGTGCTGGCCTATACCTTGCTGGCGATGGCGTGCATCTGCTATGCGGAATTGGCGATCCCTTAATTACCGGGTTGCAAGTCCGCTATTGTAGCAGGCCGGCGTTAAAGTTGCCAAAATGGAACTGCGTAGATCGCCTTAATTGGCTGCGCCGAGCGCTGTGGCGATTGCCTTGCCAAGGTCGGCATCATCCTGTTCCTGCTGCCGTTGCTGCGCCGTCATCATGGTCGGCCACCCGATCAAGTGTTGTTCGACGATTTCCGCCAGGCCCGCGATCCAGGCCGGCTCTTCGTTCAGGCAAGGGATGTAGTGATACGTCTTGCCGCCCGCCTTCAGAAAATCTTCGCGCACTTCCATATTGATTTCTTCCAGCGTTTCCAGGCAGTCGCTGGTAAAACCGGGGCAGATCACGTCGAGCCGTTGCAGGCCGCCCTGCGCCAGCGCGATCACCGTCGGCGCCGTGTACGGCTGCAGCCACTCGGCCTTGCCGAAGCGCGACTGAAACGTCACCATGTACTCGTCCTTCGACAGGCGCAGCTTGGCCGCCAGCAAGCGCGCGCTCTTGTAGCACTCGCAGTGATACGGGTCGCCCAGCAGCAAGGTGCGTTTCGGCACCCCGTGAAAACTCATCAGCAATTTTTCGCCGCGGCCGTTGGCCTCCCAGTGCTTCTGCACGTTGTCGACGAGGGCCTCGATGTAACTGTCGTGGTCGTGGTAATGCTTGACCATGCGCAGTTCCGGCACATTGCGCGCCTGCTGGTAATAGGCGAACACGGCGTCGGAAATCGATGCGGTGGTGGTGCCGGAATACTGCGGGTAGGCCGGCAGGATGACGATGCGCTCGCAATGCTCGGCGGCCAATTTATCGAGCACTTCGGGCAGCGACGGCGAGCCGTAGCGCATCGCCATCGTCACCCGCAAGGCGTCGTGACCGCGCGCGCCGAGCGCGCCGCGCAGCAAGCTGGCCTGCGCCTGGGTGTGCACTTTCAAGGGCGACCCTTCGGCGGTCCAGATGGTGGCGTACTTGGCGGCCGATTTACCCGAGCGGAAGGGCAAGATGATCAAGTGCAAAATACACCACCAGATGGCGCGGGGAATTTCCACCACCCTCGGATCGGACAAGAACTCTTTCAGGTAACGCCGCACCGCGCCGCGGGTCGGCGCGTCCGGCGTGCCCAGGTTGACCAGCACGACGGCGCTACGGGCAACGGTGCCGTGGGTGTAGGGGGGTTCTTTGCGGAAGGGCATGGGAGATAGGAGTGGCGGGCGGAAGCACATTATAAGGCTGCCAACACCGGGGACGCACACTGTGCTTCAGCGCGAACATGGGACAGGCATCGGCGCGCATTCGCGCTTGTGCCAGTCCCCCCTCCAGCCTCCTTCTTACGACGCCAACAGTTCGCGGGCGTGCTTTCTCGTCGTCGCGGTGATTTCCACGCCGCCCAGCATGCGTGCGACTTCTTCGATCCTGGCCTTGTTGTCGAGCACATCGATGTGCGAGACCGTCTTGCCGGCGTCGGTGGTTGCCTTGGCGACTTGAAAATGCTGGTTGGCCTGGCTGGCCACTTGCGGCAGGTGGGTCACGCACAGCACCTGGCGTTGCTGGCCCAGGCGTTTCAGCAGACGTCCGACCACTTCGGCGACGGCGCCGCCGATGCCGCTGTCGACTTCGTCGAAAATCAAGGTCGGCGTGGTGGTGGCGTTCGAGGTGATGACGGAAATGGCCAGGGCGATGCGCGCCAGTTCGCCGCCGGAGGCCACCTTGGCCAGCGGCCGCGGCGCCACGCCGGCGTGGCCGGCCACCAGGAACTCCACTTGTTCGAGGCCCGCCGCCGATGGCTCGCACGGGTTGAGGGCGACGGCAAAGCGCCCGCCCGTCATGCTCAGCTCCTGCATCGCTTCGGTCACCTGCTCGCCAAGCCGCTGGGCGGCGGCGGCGCGCAGCTTGGACAGTTTGCCAGCCGCTTGCAGGTAGTGTTGTTCCAGCGCCGTTTCCTGCTGTTTCAACCCTTCCAGGTCGGAGGCGCCCGACAATTCCAGCAATTTTTCAGCCAGCGCGGCGTGTTCTTCCGGCAGCGTTTCAGGCGTCACGCGGAACTTGCGGGCGGCGCTGTGCAGCGCTTCCATGCGGGCGTCGACGGCGCGCAGGCGCTGCGGGTCGAGTTCGACGCGATCAAGATAATCGTTGAGCGCGTACACCGCTTCCTGCAACTGAATGCGCGCCGGTTCCATGCAATCGAGCACGCTCTGCAGTTCGGCGTCGACCGCCACCAGCTTGCCCAGCTTGGCGTTCAGGGACGACAGTTGCGACAGGATCGGCTGGTCCGACTCGGAAATGGCGGCCAGCGCTTCCTGCGCCCCTTCCAGCAGGCTGGCGGCGTGCGACAGGCGGCTGTGCTCGTTGCTGATGTCGGCCCACTCGCCCGGCTTGACGGCCAGCTTGTCCAGTTCGGCCACTTGCCACTCCAGGCGCTCGCGCTCGATCAGCACGTTTTTTTCGTCTTTTTCAAACGCTTCGCGTTGGCGCACCAAGGCGCGCCATTGTTTGTGGATGCCCGCCACCTCCTGCGCCAGGGCGGCGGCGCCGGGGTCGCGCAGTTGCGCCTGGTTGTCGAGCAGCGCGCGCTGGGCCTCGGCTTTCAATAAGGACTGGTGGGCGTGCTGGCCGTGAATGTCGACCAATAAATCGCCCAGTTCGCGCAATTGCGCGGCGGTAGCGGCGCCGCCGTTGATGTAGGCCTTGGAGCGGCCCGCATTGTCGATCACGCGGCGCAGCAGGGCGCCGCCCTCTTCCGTCACGAAATCGTGCTCGGCAAGCCAGGCGGCGGCCGGCCCGTCGACCTCGAAATCGGCGCTGATATCGGCCTTGGCGGCGCCCTCGCGCACCACCGAAGCGTCGCCGCGCCCGCCCAGCGCCAGCTGCAGCGCGTCGATCAGGATCGACTTGCCGGCGCCGGTCTCGCCGGTGAACACGGAAAAGCCGCTGGCAAATTCGAGCTCGATGGTGTCGACGATGACGAAATCACGGATGGTCAGGGTACGCAGCATGCAATCTATTCAATAAAAAAGCATTTTAAAGAACGAAGTTCGAGAACCGGAATGGCTTATCGAGCTTCATCAGGTGAGCTTGCCGTCGCCGCACGGGTACTCGTTCCAGTGCAGTTTTTCACGCAGGGTGTCGTAGTAGCTCCAGCCTTGCGGGTGCAAAAAGGTGATGCTGTTTGGCGATCTTTCAATGACGATCCGGTCGCCATGCGACAGGCTGGCAAAAGTTTGCATGTCGAAGTTGACGCTGACATCGCGCCCGCTGACGATCTCGACGACGATGCGGCTCGAGTCCGGAATCACGATCGGCCGGTTCGACAGCGCATGCGGGGCGATCGGCACCAGCACGATGCCGCCCAGCGCCGGATGCAGCAGCGGCCCGCCCGCCGACAGCGCATAGGCCGTCGAGCCGGTGGGCGTGGCGATGATCAAGCCGTCGGAGCGCTGGTTGTACATGAAGCGGTCGTCCACCGTCACTTTCAGTTCCACCATGCCGGCGCCGGCGCCGCGCGACACCACGACGTCGTTGACGGCCAGCCCGCCGGCAATCGGCGCGCCGCCGCGCGTCACCGAAGCTTGCAGCAAGGTGCGCTTCTCACCTTGCGACTTGCCTGACAACAGTTCGTCGAGCACCGGCAGCATGCGCTCGATGGGAATATCGGTCATGAAGCCCAGCCGGCCTTGATTGATGCCGATCAAAGGCACGTCGTACGGCGCCAGTTGTCGGGCAATTCCCAGCATGGTGCCATCGCCGCCCATGACGATCGCCACCCGCGCCACTTCACCGATGCGCGCCACGCTCATCGACTCGATGCCGTCGATGCTGATGTGGGTGGCGGTTTCCGCTTCGAACACCACTTGGTAGCCCAGCTCCTGCAAGTGCGAGACCAGGCCGCGCACGGGCGCCTCGATGCCGACCGTGTTGCGCCGAACCACCAGCGCGATAGTGTGTTTCGAAGATGGGGAGGCGGGCGTTGCGGGCATGAAATCTCGGCTATGAGGAAAGCGACACGCAGGAGAGTACCCCAAATTGCGCCGCCGGTGGACCGCGCGTCGGGCCGGCAGCGATACGCTGTATATAAACACAGTATAGATGTGTCGCCGCCGTTGACGCAAGCGCAGTATTGGATCGAAACCAGATTCCTACCGCGCGACCGGTTTTGCCACCACCCGATATCATTCACACAATTACCACTGGAAGGATGCTGCGATGGCCAATGAAACCCCGGACCGCAAGGTCAACACGGACGCCAAGATCGAAAACGACAACGTCAAGCGCATGCCACACGAGCGCGACGAATCGCCCGACGGTCAGGACACCGCCCCGCGCGGCGTGATGAAACAGGCCGCCGCCGACGTCGCCTCGGGCATGGTCGATACTGATCTGCACGGCAAGCCGGCGGCGGCGGCCAATGTCGATACCGACAGCGCCACTGGTTCGGCGCAGGCGCAGCCGCAGGGCGATGCTGCCGACGGCATGCGTCACAACGAAGGTACCACCAATAACAGCAACAACAGCGACAACTCGAAAGCCGCCAATCCATGAACAAACATCTGCGTTTATCCCTGATCACCCTGGCAATTGCCGCCACCTCCGGTTGCGCCGTGGCGCAGGCCCCGGCGCCTGCGCCGACCCAGGGCTATGCGGTCGGCTTCGGTCCCAACCCACAATTGCCGGCGCAGGAAAAAAACCTGATTCCGACCGTTAATATCGCCAGCGCCGTCGGCTGGCCGAGCGGCGCCAAGCCGACCGCCGCGGCCGGCATGAACGTGGCCGCCTACGCCACCGGCCTGGACCATCCGCGCTGGCTGTACATGTTGCCGAACGGCGACATCCTGGTGGCCGAGACCAACAAGCCGCCCAAGGAAGAAAAAGAAAAGCACCAGATCAAGGCGGCCGTGATGGGAATTGCCATGAAAAAGGCCGGCGCCGGCGTCGAATCGCCCAACCGCATCACCCTGCTGCGCGGCATTGGCGCCAATGGCATGGCCGCCACCAAGACGGTGTTCATGGAAGGCTTGAATTCGCCGTTCGGCATGACCCTGGTCGGCAATGAACTGTTCATTGCCAACGCCGACGCCATCGTCAAGGTGCCGTATAAAACGGGCGACACCAAAATCACCGCGAAACCAGTGAAGGTGGCGGACCTGCCAGCCGGTCTCAACCACCACTGGACCAAGAACGTCATTGCCAGCAAGGACGGCAAGTTCCTGTACGCCACCGTCGGCTCGAACAGCAATGTGGGCGAAAACGGCATGGACAAGGAAGAAGGCCGCGCCGCCATCTGGCAATTCGACCGCGCCACCGGCAAGGGCAAGATTTTCGCCTCGGGCCTGCGTAATCCCAACGGCCTGGCGTGGAATCCGCAAAGCGGCATGCTGTGGAC